>JAAFKL010000030.1 GCA_021399405.1 Candidatus Heimdallarchaeota archaeon
ACATCATCAGAGTTACACTTACGACAAACAGGTCTTGGAGGGACGGCGATTGTTTTACAATCATTACAAATGGAACCTACTATGCGATTTTGATTAATGCTATCTTCATACGCTTTTACAACACGTGTAATTTCCTTCATCTAATTACCCCTCTCAAGAATATGACATACAATTGTACTTCCACTACCACCCAAATTCTGTGTCATTCCTAAATTTACATCAGATAATTGTCGTTGGCCAGCCATGTCATTTAACTGTTTGAAAACTTCTACAATTTGTGAGACACCAGTTGCACCAATAGGATGACCCTTTGCTTTTAGGCCACCACTCACGTTAATAGGAAGATGCCCATCTCGAGCAGTTTCACCATCAAGTGTCACTTGACCTCCTTTGCCTTTTTCAAAGAATCCCATATCCTCTATAGCCATAATCTCAGCAATTGTAAAACAATCATGGACTTCTGCAAAATCGATGTCCTTAGGTTGAAGATTAGCTCTCTCAAATGCTTTTCTTGCAGCTACTTTTGTAGTGGTAAATCCAGTGAAATCATTTCGATCATGTAAAGACATCATATCAGAAGCTTGTGCAAAAGATCTGATTTTTACTTTCGGACCATCAAATTTCTTTGCCTCTTCCCAAGGAACTATGATTAAAGCAGCTGCACCATCTGTAATAGGTGAACAATCATAGAGTGTTAATGGATCTGCAATCATTAAAGAATTAACTGCTTTTTCAATTGTAATTTCTTTCCTAAACTGAGCTACTTCATTGTCAACTGCATTTTTGTGTGCTTTCACAGCAACAGAAGCTCGCATTTCTGCGGATGTCCCAAATTCACGTTCATGCGCTCGTGCCATCATTGCGAATGCACCTGGAAAGGTTATACCGGATGCAACTTCATAGATGTCATCTGCACACATTGCTAATGCCTCAGTAATATGTGATGTGGGTAGATTGGTCATTTTTTCCGCACCCACGCTTAAGACTGTATCAAATAGTCCAGATCCTACTCCAATTATACCATGTAATGAAGCTAATCCTCCACTTGCACAGGCAGCTTCCAATCTAGTTGAAGGGATATTTCCCAAAGCTAAGTAATCTGGAATTCCTGGAGCTGCGTGAGATTGATGTTCGAAAATATCAGGACTAAGCATTCCTGCATAAATAGAATCAATATCATCCCGCTTTATTTGCGCCATTTCCATTGCTTCACGTGCTGCTGTGGTAATTAGCTCTCGGCTAGTTACTCTTCCTAAATTTCCGAATTTGGTGTGTCCAACACCTATAATGCCAACTTCTCTTATTTTTGCCCACCCGACAATACGTTAAATGTTAGAATCAATAACTCTAACCATTATAATAAAGAATAACAAATATTTAAAACATAGCTTTGAAGTTGAAAATCGAATGGTAATAAATGGTGCTATGATATGTCATAAATCTTGATTTGATAAAAAAGAAAATTACGATTAGGAAAGCTGAAAATATAATAGAATTATTTTAAACTCAATAATAGCTAATTGTGAAAATTAATGCTAATTATCAAAATAATATTAGATTAAATCACTATGAAAGTAACTTTTATGAGGGTAATACCAGCGTGTTTCCTACGTATGCTTGCAAGATTTATTATTGAAAACATTGGAGTAATATGATGGTAGATCCGGTCAGTTTGGCTGTTATTTCTGGTGCTTCAATGGTAAGTATGATAATTGGTAGATTTTCTAAAAATTCTACTAATGAGTATGAGGCACCTGACATAGAGACAAATGGAAAATTGCAGTTTATCAATCTAAAAGGACCCGTTGATCCTCAACAATTCCTTCCAGAAATTCAAAAAGGAAAATCAATCTTTATCAATATTAGAGCGTTAATTACTTCCCCAGAAGATTTAAGTGAATTTCTGTATAATCTTGAAATAACTGCAAAGCGATACAATTTAGCACTCAAACAAATTTCATCACAACTATTACTCCTTACAACTCGAGAACAATTATTGAGATCAAAAACTATATCGCAAGCAGTAAATCGAGATTCTACTTCAAAAACAATCTCAAAACAAAATATCGAAATAATGGCAGGTTAATTCTTTTTTCTATTATTGACTATTCTGAATATTTAATCAATCAGCCTTGTTATATCTATTCTAAATCACATTCCTTATACAAATCACCTAAAATTTTCTTTGCATCTTTGAGAATATTATTTTTAATGTGTGGGATAATTTCAGGTGACAACCATGATTGAAGTTCATTTTTGAATGACTTACAGGAGGATTCAAATTTTCCATGATATTTAGGTTTGATTTGATCGGTCTCAGCTAACTCAGAAGGATCAATTATTGAGCCCTCTAGTTTCTTTAGCTGTTCAGGCTTATTTACATTGATAAACTGTCCTTCATTTGTGAAATTCAAAATCGAAAGATTATCGACTATTCTAATTATATCTGTCAATCTTTCAAATTCGGATGATTGAGATAAATTTGACAATAGTATTTTCATTTTATCTACATCGAACGCTAAAAACGAGGCAATAATCCTCTCTTTGTTAATCGAGACGGTAACTAGGTCGGTCTTAGGGGTCGATCGCATTACGCTGATTAATTGAGTCATATCATTCAAATCAATCATCAAATTATCAACTCCAATTACAAGACCGAATTTAGCTCTGAGCTTAGGAATAATATTTAGCAATGCTTTCATTGGACCTTGATCTTCAATCACGTCTACGTGGAAATTGAATTTTCGAAGATCTAGATTAGTCTCCTTTAAAGAAGAGATACAATCATTTTGTATTTTCTCTGAACTTACGGAAACAATGATTTCAGATCCTATATTACGTAAAGACCAAAGTCTTCTAGCCAATAATGTTTGTCCTTCAAAATATTGTAAAGCTTTGATTTCATTTCCAAACCTTCTAGAATAGCCTCCTGCGAGGATTAGGATATTGACATCATAATCTAGATCAGAATTCATTTTTCTTTGCTTCTAGTTAATAATCTGAAGTTCTTAATTATTAAGTACGATGTCAGTAAGACATTTACAAATTCAAAGTAATTACCAGCTTAATCGTTTATTATCCTCGACTGGTAGTTTTGTTAATGATGATAATTCACAACGATATCAAATAAGACATTTTGTTATTTTGACGTACAAAATCTTTTCAATTTAGCTACTTGATAGATTTCATGGGAATTGACGGAGATTTTCGAAATAATTTTTGTGGTGATTGTGGTGCCCAAGTGGAAAAGTCAAATAAATATTGTAATACCTGTGGGAATACTCTTGATGGGAGACAAACAATAAATGAAAAAATAAAAGTGAATCAGATCTCTGAGAATCAAAATAATGCAATTCCGTATCCGATAAGTCCAGTTCAACAACAATTAATGTTCAATCCCCTTTATAATTTATACAATATTTCTAATCTTCTAGAAGGAGTGAAATCAGCTTACAAACAGAAATTTTCCTCCATTATTACTCTGTTCGGATTATTTTATATTGTTTTATCAGTTATTACATTTTTCATCTTAAATACAATAATCAATGCCTATGAATTAGATGCAACTTCTGATGATCTCATTATTGACTTCCTCACCCAAATAGTAATTTCATTAACAGTGATGCTCATAATTACAATTATGCAGTTTATACCAAATAGTTTCCTTTACAGGATAATTGATAATCTTGAAACAGATCGTATTGAAACCTGGGGAGATACAATAAGATATTGTGTTTCAAAATGGCCCAATTACATACTTTTTGGGTTATTTAATCTAGGATTACTGATTGGTACAATCCTTCTGGTTAACATAGCTTTTCTTATAGATATTTTATTCGGGATTGCAATCTTATTTGTAGCATATTTTGCTTTCTTCTATATACTATTGAAGCTAATTTCTACTCCGGCATACATCATAATGGACGGAATGAGCCTTCGTCAAGCTTTATCTACCAGTTGGAATCGAATGAATGGTAGGCTAGGATCATATTTTGTCGCTTCGATTATCATAGGTGTCTTTGGTAGTGTTGTTAGTTCATTTGTCGACATACCACTTTCCATCTTACTAGGAGATATTGGACTAATTGGACTGTTCATAATCCCTGCGTTCGGTCAAATATTTATTGGCCCGTTGAAATCCTTGCTGATTATTTCGGTATATTATCTTACGAAAATCTCGGAAGGCGAAATCAGAACCAGCAAAATATTCCGGAATTTGACCAGCTATCTTTGATTTTATTTCCAAATCAACAAGAACGTCCCCCTGTAAGAATAATTATAGTGGTATCTTCTAGATTGGAATTCATTTTTCCCTACTTCGATTCTCTAAAGGAAGTTCTTAATTATTCACTTTCAAAGACTACAAACACGGAAATCAAAATGGGTAAATCTAAACGAATTGCTAAAAAACGTGGTGGGGGTTGGCCGGCAGTTGTCTATTCTATGAAATTAGCAAAAAAGGCAGGTCCATTGAAATTGTTAAAGGCAATTCGAAAGTCAAATGTTTGCAAAACATGTGCCTTTGGAATGAAAGGTGCAAGGAATGAACTAGGAGAGGGATTACAAATTTGTAAAAAAGGGATGCAGGCAATAACTCAAGATCTTATGCCAGGAATCCCAAAAGAATTCTGGGAAACCCATCCAATTGATCTTCTGAAGACATATTCTGGTAAAGAATTAGAAGGATTAGGTAGATTAATACACCCACTTTATAGGAAAATAGGCGATGAATATTTTACATCAATCTCTTGGGATGATGCATTCGAGAAAATATTCGACCAATTTCGGAATGTTACTTCTGATAAGACGTTTTTTTATACCTCAGGTAGATCTTCAAATGAAGCTGCATTTTTAACTCAATTATTAGCAAGACAATATGGCGCGAATAATGTTAACAATTGTTCATTTTATTGCCATCAAGCCACTGGAGTAGGTTTGAGTCAGACTTTTGGTTCCGGAACATCAACAGTTGAATTAGAAGATGTGGACAAATCAGACTTGGTAGTGCTGATTGGTGCAAATCCAAGTTCAAACCATCCTCGATTCATGACCCACCTAATGAACTTAAGAAAACGAAAAGGATCTGTGTTAATTATCAATCCTTTCAAAGAAGTGGGACTTGAGAAATTCGCTATACCCAGTAAGGTCAGAAGTTTGCTTTTCACTAGTGATATTGCCTCTGACTACTTTCAACCCCATTGCGGTGGAGATATGAGTTTTCTCAAAGCAGCTACGGCTAAAATATGGATAGATGGTTTTGGTAACAAAGAATTTATGGAAAAACATTGTAATAATTTCGAAGAATGGTTAGCAGATATTGAGACTACAGATATTGCAAAATTATTAACTCAAGCTGGTTTAACTGAGGATGAATTAGACGTATTTTGTGAATATTTGATTAATGCAAATAATGTTATTTTTACTTGGGCAATGGGATTGACACATCAAATACATGGGGTAGAAACAATAAGGATCCTAGCTAATCTTGCACTTATGTTGGGGATGATCGGCAAGGAAGGAGCAGGTCTACTTCCATTAAGGGGGCATTCAAATGTTCAAGGAGTGGGTACAGTCGGAGTCGTTCCTAAACTAAAACCAAAAATGGTTGATGCGTTAGCTGAGCATTTACAAGTCACTGTACCGGATCAACCCGGATTAGATACTTTTGCCAGTATTGAAGCTGCTGAACGAGGTGAAATAGATTTTGCTCTCCTACTTGGTGGAAATCTTTATGGATCAAATCCAAATTTAAACAGAGCAGGTCAAGCATTAAATAATATTAATTTTACACTACAAATTAGTACAACGTTCAACCTTGGTCATATTTTTGGTCAGGGCAAAGAATGTTTGATACTTCCAGTTCGAACAAGAGATGAAGAAACACAGATCACAACACAAGAAAGTATGTTTAATTTTGTTAGGTATTCAGTTGGAGGATCAAAATCACCTGCTGAGGATTTGCCAACAGAGACAGAAATTATTGGTAATATAGGTCGGACAATCTTTCCAGATGGATCTATATCTTGGACTGATATGGCAAATCATGATTCTATTCGTGAAGTGATATCTAATGTAGTTCCGGGACTGAAAGAGATAATTTCAGTAACAGAAAAAGAATTTACCGTCCCTGGTAGAGTCTATCATGAACCTGAATTTAATACACCAAATAAGAAAGCAAATCTCGGTGTTTTCTCACCTCCAGACACTAGTCCAAAAACTGGTCATTTCAATTTAACCACATTCAGATCAGAGGGTCAATTTAACACGATAATTTATGATGAGGAGGATATATACAGAGGAACAAATCATAGAAATGTTGTTTTTATTAGTCAAGTCGATCTTGATCAGATGGAAATTGAATCCGGAAATCAGGTCATTGTGAAATCAGAAATTGGAGAAATGAAGGTTGAAGCAGTTTCGGCAAGAATTCGCCCTGGGAATCTAGCAATGTTTTATCCTGAAGCAAATCAAATAGTACCTGCAAAACTCGATCCTAAATCCAGAACGCCATCTTTCAAACGAATTACGGTAAGTTTAAAGAAAAACTAGAGATATGAAATTCGGATAAATATAAATTAGAAAATACACATGAATTGAATTGTTTTATTCATTTTACAATACATTTTAATATTTTTGAGGGTAATTATTCAGATTTCCGATGATTTACCTTTCCATAAACAATATTATGAAGTGTAATTCATTTAGTTTAATCATAAATACTTGATTTGAATTGCAATAATACATTTATTTAGATGATTATATTTAGTAATGCATATAAAATGCATTACTTTTATCCTTTTCAAATATTCCTATCCCTCCTTTTATATATTAAGCATGCTATTCATTATATAGGAATTAACGCCAACCTCCGAGTAGGCTAAATTCTTATCATTCGCTGCGTTGATCATATCGTTTGTCCTTTCCTCGGTTGAACAATATGATCATACTTTTCGAATTGAAGGTGGAATTATGACAGTAATATCAATTCTAATTAAAAATGGTACGTACAATGATTTTATGACATTATCATTGGTCGCCTCTGGAGCTGTTGCTGCAGATATGGAAGTAAGAGTATTCGCAATGAACGATGCTGTATGGGCATTGCGAAAAGACATGGTTGGTACTGATACCGCTGTACACTCCCATTTTCCAAGTTTTGCAAGTGAGATAACAAAATCTGCAAATGAAGGTAAAATCATACCTTGGTGGTCCCTACTAGCTGATCTCAAAGAATTAGGCGAATTAACAATTACTGCATGTGCTCTAATTGCAGATGTGGCATTAATCAAGAAAGAAGACTTCCACGAATTAGTGGATGAAATAGCAGGTGTAGCAAATTTTGCTGCAGACATAGACGATAGTGATTTTGTCTTGTCAATTTGAAGGTGGAAACAAATATGCAATATACAATCAAACAAGAGATAGACGCGAGAGGTTCACATTGTCCTGGCCCCCTAATGGAGCTAGTACGAATGATCAAGCAAGCTGAGGTTGGAGAAGTAGTATCACTACTATCCTCAGACGAAGGTTCAATTAATGATATACCAAAATGGATCGAAAAAGCAGGCCATGAATTGGTAGA
>JAAFKL010000268.1 GCA_021399405.1 Candidatus Heimdallarchaeota archaeon
AGATTTAATCTTTCTTCTTCATTCCAGTCTTTAGGGTTTTTCTCCGCTAAGTTGGATAATCGCAATGATTTTCTGACTACTTCTAGATCTGCACCTAAACCTGATAATTTCTCAAGCAATGATTCTGCAGTGGTTGTACGATCTGCATCCAATTTACGACTTAACCGTTCCCAATCTCTGAATAAAGTATTTCCGATCCAAGAAGTTAATTCGGCATTAAGCCAAATTAAATCACTTGATGGATCATATGCTTTGGCTGGATTACCCTCCTCATCCGATTCTCCTGAACTATCAATCACATGAATAAATGCATCTGCTTGACGCAAATCATCTAAAAACTGATTTCCCATACCTTTACCTTCTGAAGCACCAGGAACAAGTCCTGCAACATCCAAGATTTCAATAGGAACAAATCTAGTTCCCTTTTCACAATAACCAGTTCTCGGTTGACAATCATCATCAAGACCTTTACAAGGACAATTTATTTGTACAAAAGATACTCCTCGATTGGGTTTTATTGTAGTAAATGGGTAGTCCCCCATCTTTGCATCAGTCATACATAAAGCATTGAGAATTGTAGTCTTTCCAGATGAAGGTTTACCAACTATTCCGATTAACATAAGCTGTAATTTTTGAAATAAATTGAAATAGTCAAAAAAAATAGGTTTGGATTCATGAGGAAAATAAAAATAAAAATAAAAATGAAGCAATTTTTAATATCATTTTTTTTTGTGTTATTGTTGTTCGTGCAAATAACATTAACTTGTTAACTTAGAGCATTAATTTATCTCTATGGTAAAAATCATTGTTGCGGATCCTCTTCATGAAAGCGCATTTCCAATCCTAAGTAATGCAGGACTTGAGGTGATTGACGTCAGTGAGAATAGAGATAAACTGCCGGATTTAATATCTGAGGCCGATGGTTTGATTGTTCGAAGTGCTACTAAGGTTAATGCAGAATTACTTGTAAATGCTAGAAATCTAAAAATTGTAGCTCGTGCAGGTGTTGGCCTAGATAATGTTGATTTGAATAAATGCAAGGAAATGGGGATAGAAGTAGTAAATTCACCAGAAGGACCAACCAATTCAGTTGCAGAATTGACACTAGCATTAATGATCGCCTTATCTAGAAAACTGTTAACACTTGATCGAGAGACTAAAAAAGGAAATTGGCCTAAGAAATTAAAAGGTAATGAGATCTATGGAAAAACATTGGGAATTATTGGTTCGGGTGCTATAGGAGGTAAACTTGCTAGGTATTCAATAGTTTTAGGAATGAAAGTTATCGCTTATGATATTGTCAAAATCAAAGAATTAGAAGATCTTGAAGGGTTTGCATATACAGATCTAAATGATGTCTTAGCAAATTCAGATATTATATCGATTCATGTGCCGCTTGTTCCTGCAACTAAACATATAATTAATCAAGAAAGTCTAAGTTTGATGAAAGATGGCGTTTTGATTGTAAATGCTGCACGAGGGGGCGTTATTGATGAAAAAGCACTGTACAATGCAATGAAAACCGGAAAAGTTGGTGGTAGTGCATTGGATGTATATGAAAAAGAACCTGTTGAGATGAACTTTGAATTATTTGAGATGGATAATATGATAGCAACTCCACATATTGGTGCACAAACTCATGAAGCTAGCATTCGCAACACCACGATTGTATGTGAAAAGATTGTAAAATATTTTCAATAGTAATCAAAGATCACATATTTTTACTGCGAATTTTCAATTAATTTGTGTACCTTCTATAAAGTTCAATAATTTAATTAAAAAAACAGGAATAGATCACTTTGTTTGAATCATTTGAAAAGGAAATTAACAGCATTCTAGAAACGCAAAATGTAAAACGCAAAGTTTCCTTATTGCAACCACCTTCCCCTGAATTGGGTGATTTCTGTATAGTTATTAATCAAATTGCAGGGAAAAACAATCCAAATGAGTTTGCGAATAACCTAATTCAACAATTTGAAAATATAGATGGTATTTCTGAAATCTCAATATTTGAAACGAAAGCAAAGAAAAAACGTGGTGGAATTGTCTACTTAAATTTTCGAATCAACCAGGAAACTAAGCTAAAAATACAAATTTCTTTCTTAAGTTCAAATATAAAATCAATTTTTTCATCAAAATATGGGAGATTAGAAATTGGAAAAAACAAAACCGCAATTGTAGAACATACATCTGCAAACCCTATTAGTCCCCTCCATGTAGGGAATCTCAGAAATAGTGTTCATGGAGACACATTAGCTAGAATTTTAGATCGCTTAGGGTATAAAGTTTACAGGCATTTTTACATTAATGATGTAGGGTTGCAGGTAGCATTCGTTGTGGTTGGGTATGAAATTTTGAAATCTAAAAATATAAGGCCTGAAATCAAGTTTGATCTATGGTTAGGACGTGTATATGCAATTATGCACAATTTATTTTACATCCAATCAATAAAACAACAACATGTAAAATTGATGGATAAGCAGAATTACCAATTATCACAATCTGAAATAGAAAATTTAAATGATTATTATAATCGACAAATCGGAGAGATAAGTGATCAACTAGGTAAATTAGAAAAGCTGAATAAACTAAATAAAGAGCAAAAACAAGAACTAAGAAAACTAAAACAGAAAATTGCACAGCTCAAAAATAAGTTGAATGAAGTTAATTCAATGAAAAGTAATTTTGACTCTTTGGTATATCGATTCCCGATTCTGCATGAAACTATCTTTGATGAAGTATCTAAAATAAACCTCAGAGAGGTTACTGCCAATTACTTAAAAATCTATGAGATGAACTCTGATAATGAAATTGTTTCTCTTTTCCGGGAAATAACGGATTGGATCTTAGAATCATTCAAATGGACATTGAAGAGGTTTAATATTGAGTTTGATATATTCGATTACGAATCTGACTTGACTTGGAGTAACAAACCCAATGAAATTATTAAATCATTAGAGGATTCTCCGAATACTAGGCATGTTGATGAAACTGCATTAAGATATAATTATCCAACAAAAAGTATAGTGCAAATGTATGAAGAACTTGGACTAGATAGTAAATCCATACCTATTAAGGGAAACATCCCTGAATTACAACTAAGAAGAAAGGATGGAACCCTTCTATATGCTCCGAAAGATATCGCTTACTCTATCCAAAAATATGAGAGTTCATCACCCCACCTTATATTCAACGTAATTAGTTCCGAACAGATTTTACCACAATTTCAATTACTGCTTCCATTATTTGAGTTGGGATACAAAGAAGTTGCTAGAGCAATGAAACATTATTCCTATGAATTAGTTGAACTAAAGGGTAGACCAATGAGTGGTAGGAGAGCAATTTACGTCACTGCTGATGAATATTATGATGAAACTTTGATTAGAGCTCGAATGGCAAAACGGATCTCTGATCAAAAGAGAGATGGATACGTACCAGAAAGTGTTGGGCAATGGAATGATGAAATGAATACATTAACCAAGATGACTGTTGCAAGCACAAGATTCCCTCTGATTGAAACATCACCAAATAAAAAAATAATATTGGATCTTGATCGAGAATTAGATTTTAATAGAAATTCAGGACCTTTTGTACAATATGCTCACGCCAGGGCTTGTGGAATTTTACGAAAGTACAAAGATCAACAAAATATCAGTAAACTTGTTTTTGATTATCAGCTAATTTGTGATGATGAAATAATCTTTTTGATAAAACATATAATTGAACTGACAACGAAATTGGAACAATCAATTGAAGATCTTGATCCATCGATTATCTCAACTTGGGTATTAAGCCTAGCAAAACAATTCATGAAGTTTTATGAACATTACCCGATTTTAAAAATCGATGATGGGGAATTAAAGAAAGCGAGAATTACTATAGTTAAGTCAGTGCAAATTGCACTATCAAACGGATTATTGATATTAGGAATACCCCCTGCAGAACGGATATGAAACTCGAATTGAATAAATTTTTAATGATGATAGTTCATTAATACTTGTACAGAAATTATTGCCTGTTGAGGATAAGCATTTGACTGAAATAAAATTAAAAGTGGAAGAGGCTAAGAAAAGCGATATTGGAAAGCAAATCGCTAGAATTCATGTTGAAATTGCCGAAAAATTAGGGGTGAAAACAGGTGATATTATTGCTATCAAAGGAAAAAAGAAAACGTTTGTTAGAGTATGGAGAAATAAATCACCTATTGTTAATGAAAATTCAATAAGGATTGAATCTATCATTCGAAGAAATGCTGACGTAAAACTTGATGATTATGTAACATTAGAAAAATCAAATGTCAATCTAGGTGAAAGTATCACAATTGGTCTATTTGAGAAATATGAGCAAACGAAAGAATTGCTAGAAATAATTCAATTATCATTGAAAGAAAAAATATTGTCAAATAATTTAATTTGGCACGTTAAAACAGGCTTTGCAAAAACAATTAAATTCAAAGTAATCTCTACTCTTCCAGAAGAACCTATAATATTTACAGAAAAAACAAAAATTATTCTTGCTGACGAACCTAATGTAGTGGTTGATGATCTGAGTGAATTGAAAATAGAAGATCAGATAAGTTACGAAGACATTGGAGGGTTGGATGAGGTTGTCAAAAAGTTAAGAGAGATGATTGAGTTGCCATTACGTTTTCCTGAGATCTTTGAACGTGTTGGCATACAACCACCTAGAGGCGTATTACTGTATGGACCACCAGGTACAGGAAAAACCATCCTCGCAAGAGCAGTAGCAAATGAAACTAATTCCTATTTCATCAATATCAGTGGTCCTGAAATTATGTCAAAATACTTCGGAGAGGCTGAAAGTAAACTTAGGGAAATTTTCCAAAATGCACAAAAGCAGGCACCATCAATTATTTTTATCGATGAAATTGATTCAATCGCACCAAATCGGGACAATTCTAGTAGTTCAGCTGAAAATAGAATTGTAGCTCAGTTATTAACCCTAATGGATGGTATTGAAGCTAGACATAATGTTGTTGTGATAGCAGCAACAAATAGACCAAATGCGATTGACCCAGCCTTACGCAGAGGGGGGAGATTTGATAGAGAAATTGAGATAGGAATACCTGATGAAAATTCAAGAAAAGATATCCTTGAAATTCAAACTAGAGGAATGCCTCTTGAAGAAAATGTGGACCTAGATATTTTAGCAAAAAGAACACAAGGGTTCGTTGGGGCAGATATCAACATCTTGGTTAAAGAAGCAGCATTACATTCAATTCAAAGAGTTGTACCAGAATTGGAACTGGGAGGCCTAAAAGAGATTAGTATTCAAATACTTCAAAAAATTATCGTTACAATGGAAGATTTTGACAAGGCTTTGACTGAGGTCTCTCCTTCTTCTCTTCGAGAAGTGATAATTGAGGTTCCATCTGTAACATGGGATGCAATTGGGGGATTAAAAGATATTAAATTGCAACTAAAGGAAAGTCTAGAATGGCCAATACTCCATGCTGACCTATATAAGCAGATGAATATAAAATCTGAAAAAGGAATTTTATTGTATGGTCCGCCAGGTACAGGAAAAACTATGTTGGCAAAAGCCATTGCAAATGAAATTAATATGAATTTCATATCGATAAAAGGACCTGAATTAATTTCAAAATGGGTAGGAGAAACAGAAAAAGCAATAAGAGAAATATTTAGAAAAGCTAGATCCGCATCTCCATGTATAATCTTCTTCGATGAGATAGATTCTATAGCATCTACAAGATCTATGTCTAATGATAGTAATGATCTTTTCAAGCGAATTGTGTCTCAATTACTCACTGAAATCGATGGAGTGGAAGAAACCAAGGGTATTATGGTGCTTGCTGCAACGAATAGACCTGATCTGCTGGATACAGCATTAATCCGTCCTGGGCGATTTGATAGATTAATTTTCGTTGGTCTTCCTGATTATGATACTAGGATTGCAATAATTGAAGTTGAATTGAAGAATACACCCACGGAAGAAGGACTGAACGTTGAAGAACTTGCTCGAAAAACAGAAAAATTCTCGGCTGCTGAAATTGTTCAAATTCTACATAAAGCCAAAATAAAAGCATTAAAAGATCATATACAAATTAGCAAGAAGAAAGAAAACAGTAAATTAATTCTGAAATTCAATGATCTCATTGAAGTAATTCAATCTGATTTTAACAAACCGAAGGAAGATTATACTTACCACCCACCCAGTATTTCAGATATGAATGATATAAATATAGCTTAGCTTGAGATTGCAATATAAATTGAAAATAGAGTTTATTTAGGACAGTAAATCAATCTTGTATAGAACCATCGAGAGAAAATCATGCAAGACTTAGAAATCGATCAAGTGCTTGAAATATTGAGCAATGGATATCGTAGAGAAATTTTAAGATTTCTAACCATTGAAGACAGATATGCATTTGAGCTATCAAAATTATTAGAAATATCACAACGTGCAGTTACCAAGCATCTAAAATCTCTGAAAGAAGCAAATTTAGTTTATTCTAAGAAGATAAAATCGAAAATTGGACCTGCCCGAGAATATTTTTCACTTAACAAAGCAGTTATACTTAGCTTTACAATTGCTCCTAATTTATTCAGAGCTTCTATTCGTGCATTACATGAAAACGATAGCTTTAGAGATCAAATTATTCCTTCATTGCAACTTGGTGAATCTCAAGAATCTGGCTTCAACGAATTACTTGAGAAAGGTATGCGAATTCTTCCTGAAATACGAGAAGGATTAGATTTATTACAAATTCAGCAAAATAAATTATTACGTGCGTATCAAGGTATGCAAAATCATCTTTATGATATTCTAACAAAAAATTCCTTCAATCAAGATGAAATCAGATTAATATTGTTCTTACTAGAAAATGAGGGTGAAGTCATAAAGAACGAAATTGAGATATCCTTGGGACCTATTACCAAATTAACTGAAACACTCAATAATCTTGAAGAAAAAAATATAATAAAAACTGAAATATTTCAAGACGACAAGGGTTTATCAAACTTTAGAGTTACATTAAACAACCAAATCAATCAAACATAATTTTAAAAAATAGACCAAGAGCTTGAGTTATTATTATGTATTCTAAGGCCCACCAAAACAGAAATTTTCTTTGATCAAGAGGATTCAAGTACAACTGACTTAAAAAATAAATTAAAGTTAAAGTTATTACTATCGTGAGTTCTGATAGAAAAGGAAGGTCTTGAAAGGATATTATGCTTATTTGTGTTTCACTGATAAGTTCGGAAGATAACCTGACAAAAATTTGGAAAATTCCCGTAAGAATAGCCAAAAAAAGAATTAGAGATGATGTAACGTAGATGAATTGAATTCTAAAGGATTCCCATTTTTTAATATGAATTAACTCCAACAGAGCTACTTGTTTTGTCGCTTCAACAAATTCAAGTATTACATGGTTCCTAATCTCTTGATCAGTGTTCAAAACAATTTTGATTATTTGAGAAAGTGAATGGTGTGAAGAAAGATGATGTTTGATTGGAGGAGTTTGTGAGATTTCTAATAAATATATATCGTCAAAATATGTTCGGAGTTGGTATATAAAATAATAGGGATCATGATAAACTGATCCTCCAATTTCTCTAAGAAGGTAATTTATATCATTCCAGCCCAAAAGAATATGTGGGTGTCTTAGTTGAAAACTAAGATTCTCTATTAGCAAAATAATATTTACAGAATTTAATAGAAGAGAAAATTGGGATATGGGGTAAATTATGTGAAATAAATAAAATAAAATCGGGATGAACACAATTGTAACTAATATTTTGGATGTTCGTATTTCTTGATCCAGTATCTCTTTTTCTGCAGCTAGTAGATCAGGGATAGCTTGATCTGTGAATTTAAAATTATTGACTGGATTAGATATCTCAAGATGATAAAAATTTTCTAGTGGGAGCTCAAGTAATTTGGAAAAGTCATAAGATATCTCGTGTGAGAATAAATTCAAATCAGTCAACTTATTTTTTATTAATTGGTAGATCCAATATTTTCTGAGATCGTCTACTTTCTCAGATTTTGTTTTTCTTGGAGCCAGTCTATGTTGAGATATAAGAAACAACAATGTAATTTGTAGATACAATATCATGAATACGGATTTCAAAAAGAACAAATATGTAAATAGGGAAAACAAATTCGATAAAAAGATGAGTCTACGATTATAATTGAATATTTGTGGTAATTTTACACCCGACATATTTATTCTATTTCCTTGAAACCTTGTTTAGAATTAATTAAAACTGAATCAACTTCAAGTAATATCCTACCTGAACTCCATCTTTTCTTTGTTATCACTATTACATCAATGGAGGAAACCATATCAACCTGGATTTCGTAGTTTTTGGTCCATCGCAACAACAAACCCTCTAAGCTATAAGAGTGAGTTGTAGCAATTCCTTTGATCCCAGCAGTAAAGGCTTCAAACATGGTTTGTGTATCTATTTTGTCTTGAATCTCTCCTAAAAAAACGTAATCCGGTGATCTATGTAATAATTTTGATATTTCATTTTCTCGATTCACAACTGATACTTTTCCAATACTGGGAATTGAATATTTCACCATCAAGGGAAACTCAGTTTTGTCAAGAATAACCTCAGAAGCATCTTCAAGAATGATCAATCTCCAAAATTTATTAGAATTTAAAAGCAAGGCATTAGCTAATGTAGTTTTGCCTGAACCAGGTTCACCAGCAATTATTATATTTTTTTGATTATTCAATGCTTCCAAAAGGAAATTTAGTTTTCCATTAGAAATTTGTTTCTGATTCACCAAAATTTCAGAGGATATAGGACTAATCGGCAATCGTCTAATAACTGCAGTAGGGTTTACTGAGAGAGGTGGGATCTGAATTGTAATCCTTAAGTTGCCAAAAGGGGTAATTAATCCAGTCTTCAATGAAGGATTAAGCCTAGAAATTATCTGATTTGAATTAAGTTCGGATTGAATTCGAAGAGATTGCCAAAATTCTTGTGAAAACAATAAATTGCTTAATAAACGTCCTTTTAGCTTGTGATGAACAATTATTTGTGAATTTATTTCATTTAAGAAAATTTCAATTATATTATTATCTTTGAATAACAAATATAGTTCTATAAGGTTCAATGCAGCCCATGAGAGTAAGTTATAATCTAATGTGTTTGATTTAGATATTAGGATATTTCTTGCTAACGCATCGAGGATTTTTATTCGTCCAGAAAATGGAATCGGTGGACCTTGGACTTTTTTTCGTAATTCTAAATAATCATTTTGAATTTGTAAAACAAGAGTTTCAAAATTAGATGGTTTTGTAAATTCAGGTTCATATAAACCCATTCGATCATTTGATTTTAAAACTGGCTTTCCACTTTGGTTCACAAATTCATGTCCTTGGAAATATTTAGAATATTTTAATTTAAAAATCACTTAGAAAACCTATTACAATCTATTTTTTTATTGATAGTAATTCTGGTAACTTTGTTATTATATCAATAAAATTACTGGAAATATCACTAGTCGCAGCCAAACCCAATGAATATTCAAATAAATTCTTCTCTAACAATTTGTTGTCAACAAGACTTAATTTCCCCGAAAACTGATTACTTTGATTACAAATATTTATCAGATCATGATATCTTTTGCTTACTATATTGTAATTCTTATCAATAATTTCTAAAAGAACTGATTTGAATTTCCCATATTGTCGAGATCCAATAATAATACGTGTTCCAAACTGTGTTAGAGCAATGAATGTATTTCGGAGATTAGCATTGAATTTAAGATTTTCAAACATGATCATAATTTTATAATAGCCATTATCCTGTAAAATTGCGCGAGGAAGGATTTTCCGCACATTTAGCAAAGTTGGATTTAAATCATTTTCACTAATAAGAATATTAGAAATTGGATTTTCATTAAGTTTCTGTTGATTGGAATTTATTGGATTTTCTCTAATAAAACTAAAATCTTCGACGCTAGGTTTGTCAAGTTTTAGACCGGTTTGACCAGATAGTACAGATACAACGAGATTATTCAATTTCTCATACAAAATTATAGACTCTGATTGTAGCCTCTCTAAATTACGATCCCTCACAGTAAAAAGTACTAGGATTCTAAGTTTTGAAACAATTATAGATGTATTTGGAAAAATTCCTGAGGCTAAGGCCCAAAATTGTACAAATTTATCGGAATCGACAATCAGATTATGTCTCGTAAATTTAATCCCAGTTAAAAATACCCAATTCCTCTTTATTCTAACAAACATCAAATTATCATCCTTTTTTTTTAATAAGAACTACTGTATAATTAGGTTAAGGAGTTTTATTTTCTTTACTTTTTATAATTTAAGTAATTTATATTGCAAATTAGATATTGAATCATATGAAACGTCGGGGAACAATTGAAGCATTAGATTTTTTAATTTCACTTATTCTGTTTTTAATTGTTGTATTTATTGCGATATTGATACCTCCATTTCTGATGCTTTGTTTCACAAGAGGTTAACCTGATGATAATTAATAAAATTCGAATCTTTAGAAAAGGAAATCTAGAATTATTTGAATCTATGATTAGTTCAACAATTATTTTAGTTATTATAGTTGTTTTATATCTCCCTCTCATCTCTTTATGTATTGAAGAAATCAACTAAATTGCTCAAATATGTTTTTTGTAATAATCAGCATCTTTGTTATTTTGTACCTTTTCGTTATGTATTTGCTTTTGATATTTCAAATAGCAACGTGATTGATAATAATAACTGACCAAAAGATAACTTATATTTTGTCAATTTAAATTGTAATATAGATAATATTTATTATAACCAAAGACGATTGTTATTCATGGACATTCTAGCTTCTAAAAGTGAATTAAAGCATATTATTCGAGATGCTATCAACGAGCAATTAGTTCCCTTAAAGGAAGAGTTAGAAAATCTAAATATTGCAATTAAACGAGATCTCAAATTAAACTACTTGAATGCCATTGCAAGACTTCTTGAGAGAGAGGCCATAGAAACCATAGATAAGTTTTCATGTTCTTATCATGTAACTACTGATGCAACTTGCAAAACTTTACTCCGAGATTACATAAAACAATATACTGAAGCCCTTTCTATGGGCGATTTAGCAAGCGCATTCACAATTTTATCAGAATTCGAATCAGTAGCAAAACAAAATTCTCAAGATCAAGATAAAATGGCAAATTGCAACAAAGATTGGGAAATCGTCACAACAATTCTAAATAGACATCGTGAAGTTGCAAAAGATATTTCTGCTTTGTTTTCTGCACGAGAAGTGCCTTCAGATATTGGCGAATTAGATTTTTCTCCTGATGAATTATATGAAGATGTAATCTTCCCTTTCAGTCATCCTCTTCGGATCAAGATAATCCATACATTGAAAACAGGTAGTCGGAGATTTACAGCGCTTAAGAATGAGCTCAATGTCAAAAATACCGGATTGTTGGTTCATCATCTAAAACCATTAACTGAAAGCAATTTAGTAGTTCAAGATCATCGTAAACAATATTCTCTAAGTGATCGTGGATTTCTCATTGCAAAATATTTCGCTCAACTTTCTGCTTCACTCCATCCTGAAACACCAATTACCATTACGATGCAACCCCTTGTAGTACTAAAGGATGACTAAATTAGCAATAATCATCAAAAAATGAGCTTATTATCTCGACTAGAGAAATTTCTTCAAATTCGGAAGTCATATATGCTATGCCTTCAAAAATACTAGCTTCTATAGCTAATACATTTGGAATTGGGAGTTTCAAAGTTGTTAATGCTAAAAATTCTCCCGATGATACAAAATGATCTGTTTCACCTCTCATTTTAAGATCTTTTTTGTTAATAATAATTAATATAGGAATTTCCTTAGATTTATATTTTATAACTCTTTCAAACGCTTTCGCGACTTCTAACATATTTGAGGATGTCCCATCAAAAATAAATATTACTAAGTCAGATGATTGTATAGAATCAGCCCAGAGATCCCAAAAATCTTCTTGGCCACCCATATCTAATGTTTTAATGGTTGCTCGGCCTAATTTAATTCTTTTTGTTGACTTACCCATTGTGGGAACTGAAATTTGAAGTGTGGAATTGCGTTCAGGAACTAGGGTTTCCAAATATTTAACAAAGGAGGTTTTTCCAGCTTGAGATGGACCTGCAATACATATTGTTAAATTTTTAGAGTGAATTCTAGAAAACAAAGATTTTCTAATTCTAGAATACCAACTACGTTTATTTTGATTTGTAATATAAAATGGCAGAGGTTGTGTTTCTAAGTTCTCGGGAATTTCATCGTATGTGAGTGCGATTGTATCCCCTAAATAACTTCCATTTTCATCAAAGTATATAATTCGAGTATGATCGGTGTGCACAATGGAATATGCCCCAATACCAATATCAGTTGTATTTGCTCTAATTTTAACTTCTTCTTGTGTGAGTCTAATGGAATCATATTTCTGACAAATATCACAATCTAATGTTCTTATTGTAACAATTTGATCTTGCATCCAGATCTAATAGAGATCTAAATTTATTAAGTACTGTAGAATTTCAATATCTGCATTTTTTCAAAATTAAATTAATATAGGTTGGAATCGATAAACTAAAATTTACTTTTATTCAACCCCGATTTACGGCTGACAGCGGAGTAGCCCAGCCCGGTCAACGGCGACAGACTCAAGATATTCGATTCAATCGAAATGCGATATCTGCTCCTTTAGAGGTTCGTGGGTTCGAATCCCACCTCCGCTATCTATTTATTTTATTGTTTTTCAGGGTTTAATTGTTACAGATTAGGATCTTTGCTCTAAACTTATAACAAACTAGTGAGAAAATATTATTTACATTGCTAAACAAAAATATGGAATATATACATATAATTGCAAGACAATAAATTTATTATTTCACAATGTAATCCTTCATTTATGGAAGAAGATTATGTACAACGGGCTGCTAAACTCTTACTAAATGGAGCAACAATGCTCCATACTAAATGCCCTAATTGTAAGGATCCAATTTACAAATTACGTGATGACACATATACTTGTGCGACATGTGATCAATCGGTTATTTTTCAATCAATTCAAACACCTTCAATAAATAATCAACAATCTCTGACTAACGATGATCCAGTTCAAATTAAAATTACACAATTGTCCCAGCAATTGGATAGTGCAACTGATCCAGATGAAATTCTCAAGCTCGCAACATTAATTAAGAAATTACAAGCACTAGAATAAAAACATCATGAGTAATATTGTCTGTACATTTATTGTGGGTAGTATTACTTCCGGTCTACTACTGACACTATGTCCTCCCAAGATTCAAATACTTTCCATCCCTAGATATTATTGAATAACACATGTCTTTTATTGTTCAGAAAAACCATTTGAGACAAAATATCAAATGTTATCAAACTTTGAAATGGTTAAGTCACAAATGTAAGAATCTGTACAACAGTGCCTTATATCTAATCAAGACTCATTTTGATCTCACAGGTAAATATCTGACAATAAAACAATTATTCAATCAAATCAAATCTCATATTACCTATACCCAACTTCATTCGGATAATGCACAATTAACACTGAGACATAGTTATTCTTCATTTTTTGAATTATTAAAATTGAAAAAGAAAGGAGAATACGACGAGGAAGTCAACCCACCCTCATACCTGGCAAAGGATGGGTATTTTGTCGCTCAATTTATACCGAGACAGATCAAACGAGAGGGAGATCAATTAAGACTGAGTCTGGGTAAAAGAGGTAAATTGAGTATGGGAGTAAGATATGTATGGGTGACCATCCCTCCTAACATACGAGACAAATTAATCAATATGGTCAGAATAGTACCTAAATACAATGGGGACTATTTTGAGATTGAATTTATTTATCAACCAAAAATCAAAATCCCAAAATTTGATTATACACAGTATTTATCTATTGATTTGGGCTTAGATAATTTTGCTACTGCTGTTACTACCAGAGAGACTGCCTTCATTATTGAAGGACGAGGAATTAAATCATACAATCGCTGGTGGAACAAGAATAAAGCGAAATTACAGAGTCAATATGATAAACAAGAGATAAAATGGGGTAAGACGATGACTCATATGGGCATCAAAAGATATAATGTTATGCGAAATTTCATTGCTCATAGTGTTAATACAATCATCAAACATTGTGTAGACCACAAAATAGGTAATATTGTTATTGGTGATTAGGAGGATATGAAACGTGGCTTGAGGATGAGGAAGAAAACAGCTCAACAATTCCAACAGATACCTTATGGTAAATTCAAGATGAATTTACAAAGCAAAGGAGAATTGTATGGAATTAATGTAGCGTTTGTTGATGAAGCATATACCTCGCAAACCTGTTCAGGATGCGGTCTAATCAGAAAAGCAAATCGAGTAAAGCGTGGTTTGTATAGGTGCAAAAAATGCAAACTACAAATAAATGCTGATATTAATGGAGCGATTAATATCATGCGAAAAGTAGCTCCAAATAGTTTATCTAATAGATCTAAATGGAGTAGTGGCGACATCATCTCGCCTGATCGTCTGAGATTAGTTAATTTCAGCGTTCAAAATATTGTCCATACAATTTAGATGATGTTTCGATCTTATAATCCATCAAATTTTACAAAAGAAAAATCTTATTAATTGACACCGTTTATTTAAGTAAGACTTTAATCAGCGTGTTAATTAATTTTCTTTCATCATCGGTTATGACTTTATCAGTCTGTGATATCTCATATGCATTTTGGACGATGTTTTTCGAAAATTCATCTAGGATCTTCGCTTCAGTTGAAGATCTTTCTAATTGATCCTCATGGGTTTTTAATTTGTCCCTTATCGTGTTGATATCTAACTTTACCTGCTTAAGGATTGCCAACTCATCCTGAGTTATAATACCATCATCAAGGGCAACAAATATTACTCTATTTAGAAGATCCTGCACAACAACATCCTCATTTAATACTGTCACAAATCCGATTTTATATATCACAAAAATAAGTTTTTGGTATATATTATCGTAGGAACTCATAATATGATAGACTATGATCAATTTCTTATATAATTTTACAATTATTAAGAATTCACGTTCGGCAACCCTAAATTTGATGTCGCCATCATAGTTTCTCTCAAAATTGAAAGAACTATTCAATTAGGTTTTATTTTTTAATAAAAAAACGGTGCTTCCTTCTGCTTCCATCCTACTGGAGTCAACAAAGTCAGGTCTTCCGTGATTTTTGAACCACTGGTTGATCATTTTCAATCCGTGGATTGGGGACCAGCGTTCCTGTTTTTTATTTTACTAAATAACAGGATAGGACAACCATTATGGATAACCACTGGTGTTTCGGTACGCTCCTAACTTTTCCGTAAATATTCCAAAGGAAGAAATGACAGGTAGGCAGTTACCTAGTCCTCTTACTCCTTTAATTCTAAAGGATGTAAGTGTAAAGTGTACAATCACGAGATTGTATCACTATTAAATTGTTAGTTGGGTATTTAAACTACTGAAATTTGATTTTATATAAGAAATCGACTATGCTATTTTTTTTCATTTTATCCCAGTAATTTGAATAACTAAATTTCGATATGTCTTTTGAATTATTACTTTCAGCTTGATCTGTGATCCCAATGAGTAAAATAATAAGAAAAAATAATTGTATAGTGAACAATTCGAGTTGTCTTGGGAGCGATTTAGAGCACTTGTTATCAGAAATAAGTGATAATCGACATAGATGGGAAATAAAACGTTCTGAGCGAAGTAATAAATTTTCTTCTGTAGCCAATTTGATCATTTGTGGGAGAATTACGAATTCAACAATAGGAGCCGCAATTAGTAATAATGTTAATCATATTGTGTCCATAGATAGATTTCAATCTACTGAGCAGCAATTCATTGTTGATGATATTTTTGAATTATTGTATAAGAATGATATCTATGTCATTTCGCTAGGTGTAGGTTGGTTATTTGCAACTTCATTAGGAAAAAAAATGATTAACATTGTACTCAATAATACGGACTCATCCATTTGGAGCGCAAATATCGGAGTAGAAAATATATTTATTGGCTTAAAGATAAATTTGAAGATTGACGATATATTTTCAAGATTAAGAAATTGTGTATATTATTTTCCTGCAAAATTAGGAGACAAACAGATTTCAATTTCTTCGATTTTGGTAATTGAATCTTCATTTGAAACATTAAATTTGGAGGAACTTCCAGATTTAATACTCACCATGGAATTAACTTCCTCATTAATCACCTTTTGCTACCATAAGAAAATTATTTTAGTTTTTGTACATTCTGATGTTTTGTATTTTGAAATTGCAAGGGACTTGAGTCATTTATTGATGTCTGCATTAAAAGTTTCTACAACTCTTTGTGATCCTTTACAATACAAAGTAAAAATAAAATAAAATGGACTGAGCGGGATTTGAACCCGCGGCCTCTTCGGTTCTTGTTTAAAGAATTGCAAGCGAAGCGATCTACCGGTCTGATCTATCAGCCCATAGGCAAATTCAATTAGGATAAGAGCAATTATATATCAATCGATAGTAATAATGGTTCAAGATCTAATATAATTCTATAAACTACCGATCGAAGGGGAGGGTAAAATTAATCATTCAATTTTGCTTTTACAAGCAGATAGAATAAAATTAAAACTCATTTTTTCAATATCTTTTATAATAATCATTAATAATTAAAATAATAACGATTTGTTTGGTTATTCTTGAATCCATATCTAGGTATCTTAGGTGATCCCGCAAAAATTGAAAAATATTCTGAAGAATTCTACCAAATTCTTAAATCTGAATATGCAAATAATGTATTCCACCTTATCGGTGCTTCTGAATATAATGTAACAAAACAAGATTATCAGGATATGTATAATCGATTCGAATTAACGTTAAAAAATCAATCATTTGATAAGTTTGAATTATTTGGAAAATATGAAGGTGCCACTAAGTTTAATGGAAGAATTGGTCTTTTTCCTTCACACCAAAATCAATTGATAAAAGGCCCAAGCTTCATATTTGCCCCATACCCCGCAAATTCCCAATCTCGATTTTTAAAGCTCAAGGCTAAATTCATGATTTCCTTATTTCAAAGATTTTCAAAGCATAATATTATTAAAATAGCTTATTTTCCATTAGGAGGTAAAGCTGCAGAACGAACAAAATCACCACTTAAAATTAATTTTGAATTATTAACAGATAATTTTCATAATGCTATAAGGGATAAATGGTTTGATTGGACATATTTGGAGGCAGGCTCAGGTGAATTACATATAGATCCTGATACTTTGCGATCTATTTTTTCAAACAATAGATTGAAAAAAATAAATTCAAATAATGTAAAACATAAAACAAAAGGTAGTGATGTTCAAAGAATAATTTTACCAAATAGCATTTATGGGGGAGGAATTACCTCAACATCAATATTACGTCAAATATTGGAACCTAAAGGCTCAGAACCAATAATTATACCTGAAAGTGTGATTATTGGGAATGTCTCTGAAGAAAATATTTCAACAACTTACCAAATCATTGAGGTTTTTGAAGAATTGAATGCATTACCGACGATGAAAATCGCTTAGTTCTAATTTATCTACCTGTTTTTTTGTTGAACATGCTTTGAAGTGTTATGAATGCGACTATTATCATAATAAAACCCAAAGCTTGGAAATAAGTTGCCCTACTTGGATTGTGTGGATCTGTAGTTGCTTGACTAAGGAGATATAATCCTCCTGCTCCAATAAACATTACTAATGCTGCGACAATCCCTTCAATTAAGAATTGACGATCTTGATCTGGCCAAATAAGGACTGGATTTCCTTCTGCATCTGCACCACGGGCAAAGGGTTCTTCCACTAAGTCATAAACTCCACCAGCAAAAATATAAAACACACTGGCAAATATACTAAAGTATACAAATGAAATCGGGATTCTTGTGGGAATCGAAAATTTTAATTTGTAAAATATAAAGTTTGGTCTATTTAATCCTGGTATCCAAGGCAATTTCAAACTTTCATCCGACATTACAATCTCCATTTCTCAAACCTAAATTAAAATGTTCAGCTAGTTTACAAGTATATCTGAAAAAAATCCTCTTTAAATTATAAAGCCTCTCCTTTTTGCAATTCTTATTGCTGATTGTTCATGGGATGTAAGAGTACTAATTATTTTTTTTGAAGTATTTTTTTCGTCTACGATTTGCAATTCAATGCGAGAAGGAAGAGTTTTTTTTAATAATTCAACAATTTCCTTGTTATTTTTACCTCCTCCATTACCAATACGGACGATTGCTTGACTTTTATTTAATTCTTTCAACTTAATTTTTATCCATGAAATTAGTTTTACTTTTGAATAAAAAACGGTAGAATCAACTAAAACACGATTCATAATGATACAAACTCCCGAAGTATTGCCGGGGTCAATACCGATAACACATTCCAAATTACCAGAGTCTTGATTTAAGGCATTTAGTACTCCTGTTTTCAATTGAAAAATCGTATTTTTTGGATTTAACTCGATAACTTTTGGATGATTAATTTTTGATGTTTCATAAATTGAACAGAAGACGATATCATATTTGAGTAAATTCCCATTATTGGGTTTTAGGTGAACAAAATTAAAATCTTCAATGAATGCTTTTCTTAACTTAAAAGCTAATTTGAAATCTGAAGATGCCAAAATGATAGAATTCTGCAATCATAAGTAGTCAATAAATCATAATACTTCACTATTTCTTATAGCTGTAATAATAAAGATCAAAATATCTAAAAATAGGTGGTTAAGGTTTCTGAAGTGAGCTTTCTTGAAGGTAATGAAATCAAGATACTTTTCAGTAGAGAATTTGGAATAATGAAACCTTTGTTGGATACTCTCTTTAGCAAACTGAATGAAAATGGTCAAATAATTCTTATTGACCCAAAACGCTCCTGGAACATCGGCCTATCAGGAGAACGTGTTCGAATTTTCCAGCCAAGGAACTTAAATGAATTCGTGACCACAATTTCAGATCTGAATAATTATATTTCTCCTCGATTAAATTCCATAATAATTAATGATCTTCACTATTTTCTTCGTGATTATAGGGGAAAATCAACAAAAAATGTTGTTATCAACAATAGAATTCTTGCAATTTGTCTCTCTTTGTTAAAAAAAATCGCTGCAGTTGGAGTTGATATTATAGGTTTGACCTATGAAAATCCGATAAAGAGAAATTTACCATTGTCTCATAAAATTATTAACTATTATGGTTGCGATATATATCAAATTGAGAACTTTCTTAATAATCGATTTAAAATTAGGAAAGATAATTTAGAGCCATTCTACTTTCCTAAATAAACATCTCATCATCCATTTCATCAAATGTTAGCTGATCATCAGCAATTTTTATTGAACTTGCTTGTTTGAATTTAGAACTGTGAAGAATTTCATTTTTTACTTTGTCTTCAATAAAATTTATCAAATCACTGACTCCTTCTACTTCTAGTGTATGGATGCTCCAAACATCATTTGTGGAATTAACAATTTTTTGTTTTACCAATTCTTCTTTAATCTCCATAATTTGATCATTAGACAGTAAATCTGATTTTGCGATTACTGGCAAAAATGAAGAAGCAGGATAGAATTTATTTATTTCTTTGAACAAATTTATTTGATCCTGTAGACTATGAGCCGAGAATTTCGTCACATCAAATAAGAATATCAGAATATCTGCAAGATGCTTAAAAACAGCCAAAGCGTGTAGCTCGATTGAATTTCTTTCATTTAGTGGTCTATCTAATAATCCAGGTGTATCTACGAATTGCACTGATACAAATCCGAATTTTCTATGACCAAAAATTATTTTTTTCGTAGTAAAGGGATAGCTCGCTATTTCTGGTTTTCCAGATGTAGTTAATCTTATGAACGATGATTTCCCGGTATTAGGGAATCCACACATAACAACTGTCGGATCGTAAGGGTTAAAGCCTGGTAAAAGCTTTAATTGCTCAGAAGCTTGACTTAAAAATATTAAACTTGATTTAATGCGTTTAACCATACTCGAGAATCTTGCAAAAGCAATTTTACGCTGTTGCTTTACTTCTACCTTTGATTTTTTAACCATAATTTTATCTTTTATTTCTTCTTCTAAATCCCTAATATTGTTAACTACTCCGAATATCCTTCCAAGACTTCTTCTTAGATCATCGACATCAGTTACAATACTGGCGAGTTCAAGATAAAATGGATGGATTAAGTTCAAGGAAGGAAAGTTTGTTACTATGTTTTCTAGATTATTTACAAGAACATTTGCGGCAGTATTAATCCGATTTAACTCATATGTCTTAATCCTCCCGAGTGGATCTTGTCTTGACACCGGAGGTTTAATTTTCATAGCCTTATTGAAGGAGGAATCAATTAATTCATCAAAACTTCGAATTTTTTTTATCTGACTGAAAGGATTTCCTACTTCATCCATCATCAATAATTCCCACATTAGATCTATATATTTGTTAATCGGTTAAAAACAAGAAAACATGATACGAAAATAACATTTGTTTTTGAGACAATTGTGCATGGTATCATCTAAATTGTTCGTACAATATTTTAAACGCTGAAATTAACTAATCTCAGACGATCTGGCGAGATGATGTCGCCGCTACTCCATTTAGATCTATTGGATAAACTATCTGGAGCTACTTTTCTCATTATATTAATCGCTCCATTAATATCTGCATTTAGCTGTAGATTACAATTGTCACACTTGTACAAACCACGTTTTATTCGATTTGCTTTTCTGATTAGACCACAACCTGAACAGGTTTGTGAGGTATATGCTTCATCCACAAATTCCACATTTATCCCTTACAATTCTCCTTTGCTTTGCAAATTCATCTTGAATTTACCAAAAGGTATCTGTTGGAATTGTTGTGCTGTTTTCTTTCTCATTTTCAATCCACGTTTCATATCCTCCCAATCACCCATCACAATATTACCTATTTTGTGGTCAATACAATGTCTGATGATTGTATTTACACTATGTGCAATATAATTTCTCATTACATTGTATCGTTTGACTCCAAGATTGGTCATCTTCTTGCCCCATTCTATCTCCTGCTTATCATATTGGCTCTGTAATTTTGCTCGTTTCTTATTCCACCAGCGATTGTATGATTTAATTCCTCGTCCTTCAATAATAAAGGCAGTCTCTCTGGTAGTAATTGCTGTTGCAAAATTATCCAAACCCAAATCAATCGATAAATACTGAGTATAATCAAATTTTGGGATTTTAATTTTTGGTTCATAAACAAATTCTATCTCAAAATAGTCCCCCTTGTATCGAGGTACTATTCTGACCATATTGATCAGTTTGTCTCGTATGTTCGGAGGGATGGTTACCCATACATATCTTACTCCCATACTCAATTTACCTCTTTTACCCAGACTTAGTCTTAATTGATCCCCTTCTCGTTTGATCTGTCTCGGTATAAATTGAGCGACAAAATATCCATCCTTTGCCAAGTACGAAGGAGGATTAACTTCCTCGTCGTATTCTCCTTTCTTTTTCAATTGTAGTAATTCAAAAAATGAGGCATAACTCTGTCTCAGTGTCCTTATGGTTAATTGCGCATTATCCGAATGTAGTTGAGTATAGGTAATATGAGATTTTATTTGATTGAATAACTGTTTTATTGTTAGGTATTTACCAGTGAGATCAAAATGTGTCTTGATGAGGTATAATGCACTGTTGTACAGATTTTTACATTTGTGACTCAACCATTTCAAAATTTGATAACTTTGAATATTTGGTCGCAAATGGTTTTTCTGAACAATAAAAGACATGTGTTATTCAATAATATCTAGGGAATAAAAGTATTTGAATCTTTAGAGAACATTTTATCAGTAGTAGACCGAAAGTAATAATGGAAAAAATGTACGGACAAAATTTATCATGAAACAGAATTTGGATGAATTTAAATCTCAGATTGAAGGATTCGGAAAGCTCTTCCTTGAAGCGTATGACGAAACAACCCAACTTTCTCCAAAAGATAAAAATATCATCATTTGTGGGATGGGAGGATCTGGAATAACAGCAAATTATGTTAAATCACTAGCTAATCACTTTCAATCAAAAAAACAAATTGTAGTTTGGAAAGAATATGAATTACCTTCCTATATCACTGATGAGTGGTTTGCTCTTGTCATTAGCTATTCAGGAAATACCGAAGAAACTATCGCTATGACTTCTGAACTAATAAAAAAGGGTGTAGAAACTCAGATAATGACCTCGGGGGGACAGTTAATGGAAATGGCAAAGACTGCTGACATTTTAATGCATAAAATTAACAAGGGATATCAACCTAGGTATGCCTTACCTATGATTCTAGGGAAAACAATTAAATTATTCACACAAGAGCTGGGATTTGATGTGATTACAAAAATCCAAAGAGAAGAGATTCTAAATTTTACTATTTTGGAAAATCAACAAATTTGGATAAACGTGATGAAATCATGTAAGTCCAAAAAAATTGTTATACTATCAGATAACCTTTTTAGCCCAGTCGCACTTAGATTCAGATGTCAATTAAATGAGAATTCAAAATTAATTGCACAGAATTATATTTTACCAGAATTCAATCATAATGCAATAGTTGGACTTGAAACAATTCATGAAAATGATTATGTTTTCTTTATAATTTCTAATGAAGCATATGAGCACAAAAGGACACGAATTCAAAGAAATTTTGTCGAGGATTATTTGAGGGGAAAAAATGTTGAAGTAATAAATATTAATATGAATTATACCGATCTAATAATCCACATATTATCGATTACAAGAAATCTTGATTTCATCTCATTTTTAATAGCACAAGATATGGGGACAGATCCAATCAAAGTTGAGTCAATTTCTCAATTAAAATCAAAACTTCAAGAGATTTAACTAAATATTTGAATAAATTTCAAACGCGCATTTAATCTAGTCTATGATACTAGAAAGTAAGTCATAAGAACGAATATTTAAGAGCAAATGCATTCTTCCCCAAAATGCATATACGGGATATAAAATGGCCGAACAGTTAATTCTCGAACAATATTTATCAGTTTTTGTACTCTTAGTTCTAGGAGTAATGACGGTAATGATTTTCGTAGTACTCAATAAATTATTAGCACCCAAAAGGGATAGAAAATATAATATTGAAGGATTGAGTGCATTTGTTGCATATGAATGTGGAGAAATTCCAATTGGTGATGCACATACAAGATTTAATTTTCAATATTATGTCTTTGCACTCGTCTTCGTCGTATTTGATGTAGTTTCATCTTTTCTCTTGGCTTGGGCTTTAGTAATTGGTGATTTAAAATTAGAAGGCATGTTAACAGCTTTTGCCTTCCTTGCTATTCTTTCAATTGGTTTTATTTATTGGTGGAAACGCGATGCATTGAGGTGGATGTAGAATATGGATATCAAAGAGTTAGAAAAGAAGATTAAATCTGAATTCAGCGATGTTGAACTCAAATCGGATCCAGAAGCTAGATTAAATGTTTCAGTAGATAAAACTAAGTTACTTGAGGTAGCAAATTATCTAAAACATGAATTAGGGTTTACTCATCCCAATATGTGTACAGGTACTGATAACAAAGATCATATTGAGGTACTCTGGCATCTTGGAAATGTAATTGACGAAATAATTATTGTTTTACGTACGAAAACTGATCGTGATGGATCAGATGTACCATCCCTCACCCCAGTTTGGAAAGGAATGAATTGGCATGAAAGAGAAACGTTTGACTTAGTCGGAGTAAATTTTATTGATCACCCAGACCTCAGAAGATTATTATTACCAGATAACTGGGAAGGTCATCCACTTAGAGAAGACTATGTATATCGAAAACCAAATTATAGAAAATTGGAGGATCTCTAATGTCGGAAAAAACTGAAATGAATCTTTTCATGGGTCCACAACATCCATCAATGCATGGTTTATGGGCAATGAGATTGACAATTGATGGAGAAACCATAGTCGATGGTGATGCCCAAATAGGATATTTGCATAGAGGCTATGAAAAATTATTGACAAATCGATCATATGAACAGGGAATTCCAATCTGCGATAGATTATGTTATGTAGAAAGTCATAGTTGGTCAACGTCATATGCTTATGCAATTGAAGGAATCTATCAAATTGAAATTCCAGAAAAAGCAGATTGGTTACGAGTTTTAACATTGGAATTACAAAGGATTGCAAGTCATTGTTTATGGCTAGCAGCTATGAGTGTCGATATTGGGGCTTTAACCATGCTTATTTATCCAATGAATGCTCGAGAAATTATATTAATGATGCTGGAAACTGTAACTGGTGCTAGATTAACATATAATTACTCTCGGATTGGTGGAGTAAACGCAGATCTCCCTCATGGTTTTGAGAAAAGGATGGAAAAAAGTTTTGAGGAATTTAATCGATTACATTTGGAATTTCTTGACTTACTAGAAGAGGCTCAAATATTTAGAATAAGAACTGAAGGAATAGGTATCCTAAGCAAACAAGAAGCGATAGAAAATGGTTGTGTAGGTCCAGTTTTAAGAGCAAGTGGAGTAGACTATGATGTTCGTAAAAATGATCCTTATTTTGGATATGATCAATTAAAATTCAAGGTACCAACTAGAACTGAAGGTGATTCGTTTGCAAGATACCGTGTTCGTATTGAAGAAATGCAAGAATCAATTAATATTTGCTGGCAAGCATTTGATAAGATTAATGATTTGAAAGCAACGAATCCTTTCAAATTAGACAAAGTACCGAGAAGACCACCAGCTGGAGAGACGTATAGAAGAATAGAAAGTGGAAGAGGTGAAGCTGGGTATTATATTCAATCTGATGGCACAGCAATCCCATCGAGAGTGAAAATTAAAAGCCCTGTTTTCTCTAATCTATCTGTATTGACTGAGTTGGTAACTGGTGGTAAACTTGCGGATATTCCCGCGGTAATGGGATCGATTGATTTATGTGTTGGAGATTTAGATAGATAATATTTACTTTCTAGAAATTAACTAAGACAATAGTATTTCAAATACCCTCATAAGTTCAGGTCCTGAACTATCACTTCCGATTAATATGCCATTATTGTTTCCAACAATACCAGGTCTAGGATATGGAGTTCCTCGATTGATTGTTACCACATCACCTCGGATTTTGAATGTATTGGAGAGCCATTCAAGCTCCTCATAAGTTATTAATGGATGAGTAAGAAAACCATTATCATTTCGAAAAATAAGTGAACCCACTAAAGGACTATCAATGATTCTTCTCTGAATCACCTCAACATCTAAATAATTTTCAATTGATTTAATATCAGCAGGAGAAAATTCGGCATGTGCAATTGCGACTGAATCAGAGCAAACAATTGAATTACCTAGTGCTGTAATTTTTGAATTAAATATATGAACTTCAACATCATCTGGGACACTAGAAGTTATTGTATTAAATTCATCCTCTGACACAAGATCGGGAAGGATTAAATTATGAGAATTACCACAACTAAACAGCCCAAGTAAATTGCAGTTTGCTATTGTAGATTGAATAATAGGCACATCAAGTGTTTTTACGATAATATCGAGAGTTTTTGGTTTTGTTGAATGAGGAAACAAGGCATAATTATTTGTGGACATTGAAAAAATGCCTATGCTTGAATTGCCTAATAAATCAATCGAATGTAAATTGTCCACAAATATCACCTTTTGGTAATCAAACTAATCTTCAGATTCTTCTTCAAATTCTTCTTCAGATTCGAGTTCAGATTCTGTAATTATCACAGGTCCTTCAGAAATTTCTGGCTTGAATATTTCTTCAACTTCCTTGCCAACAAGATAAACTTCAACAATGTCATCATCTGCTTTCTTAGCACGAATCGATATTTTTCTTGGTGGTTTTTGGATCCCTCTTGACCAAATATACTCGTTTACTTCTGAGTCGATAAGAACATCATCAGATTTCATGTGTCTAGTAACAAATTCCTTGACCATTCTTACAGCTCGAGGAGCACGTTTAGTGCGTGGTATTGAATTCAATTTTGGATAAAATGAAATCGTATAAATTCTTTCAAGGACATATTCGTGTGACATATATTTACCTCTTTATTGTAGATGATTTCCAGTTCCTTATTCCTGGATGGTACCTAACCCTTCGATTTGTCTTCAAGGTAACCCAAGTGGGAACCGGCAGGTTAGAGTTGAACGCTTTCGCGTATCGTTTTTTTCGGGGATAAACTTTATTTCTTGCCATAATTATCAGACTCGTTTAAATTTAATTTTGGATTCACGCTTCGTA
>JAAFKL010000269.1 GCA_021399405.1 Candidatus Heimdallarchaeota archaeon
AATCACCATTTAAACCTTATTTTGATTTAACTTCAGCGTGTCTGTATTTTTAAACGATAAGCAGGTTTTTTGATCATATTCACACACCAATCGATTTGGGAATAGAAAGAGTATTTATTGATTCCACGTATTCTACATCAAAGAAATACAAATGGCACGTAAATCCGGATACAAGTGGTTAGAAAAAATTGCAATATATATCCATAGTGAAAACGAACTTTTTGCTTATATTGGGACACCTACAAATCCAAGATCATCAGCCATTAGATTTAAAAAAAATATAGTCAATGCCCCAGTTAAGCTCCCACCAATTTCGACAAAAAGCTTGAATCAAAGACATCCAAACACAGCAAAACTAGAATTGAAAGATACTGATTTTTCTGAAAAAATTAAATTTTTATATGCTTATTTCGAACGAAAAGAAGAGATATTCACGGATGCAATAGAAGGGGAAAATGGACATTCGTCAATAGTGACAACATCAAAAGAACTCAAAGCACTGAAAATTGATAAATTACTTAATATTGTGTATCGCCATGCTGATTTTGACAAATGGTTCGTTAAGAAAAAAAGACCAACTCCCATTTTTAACTCTTTAATCAGAGTACTATCAAGACCTAGTCGGAATTCTAGACAAATAGCTTTAACACAAATTGTAAGTGAACTCACACAAAGAAAAGAATTACCCAAAGCATTCCTTCTTCTACTTCTTGGTTTACGTGATGAATTAACAATTGCCATATTCCGGGAGTTAGGAAGACAACAAAAATTCATCTATCCATTTCCTGAAATTGCAGAATACTATTTTAGTAACACAACCAATGAGGAATTGAGAAAATATGTTTTTTATTATCTCTTAAATCAAAATGATGACAGTATAATTCAAAGTAGTCTCTATAAAGACCTCAGAGCAACAATCACAATTTTTTCATCCATATCACAAACTGAGAGGGTAAATCAGATCATCAATGGGTTAAAGGGAGATCTCAATTCAGTAAAAACTTGTTTAATAGGAATATATGGATTACAAAGAAATGAGCTGAGTACTCTTCTACTTGCTTTATACAGAAAAATTAGCATTAAAAAAAGTCATAGAGAAAATTTACGTCTCGCTTCGTTATATCTTCTTAAACTGGTAGAAATTGCACCTAACCCTGAAATCTGCGGTTTTATCATATCTGTAAACACATTAGGGAAGAGTTCTTTTGTTTATGAGGATCAAAAGAAAATCACATCTATCCGTATTAAAGAAGGACCAACTGATTATACTAGCAAATATGTGGTTCGACGAACTATTAAACTACTAGAATTGTGGAATCAAATTGGCCTAGATGAATACTTAACACGAGCTTTATTATTTTATATTAAACACATCCCACCTGAAAAGATAGAAATTGAGAGGAGACGAATCTCAATCAATAGAAGATTAACGGGTGATTGGCAAAAAAGTCATGCTACTTTGAAGAAATTTGGAAATAAAATCTCTTCTATTCTTGGTGAGGATAAGAATCAGTTGTATCATGCAATAATGACCCAATCAAGACTGAATAACCGGTTTACACTTGAATGGTTAGACACCTCATTTAGATCAAAAACATTAATTCAAGCCATGGATGAGGCCACGGGGGAGGATATATTATCTATGTATGTAAATAACCTTCCTAAGAAGCTGACGAAAATTGTTGCCAAGATAATTGAAGAAAAGAAGGATTTAGAAATTCATGATTGGGTAAAGACAGAGCTGGAAGGGGATCAACTAGACAAAATACTCACGTTCTTCACCACTACACAGGCATTCATGCCGATTTCATTATTTGAACACATTATTGGGTTAATATTTAACAATGAATTTGATGATATTGATAGAATCGTTAATTACATCACCTCTATTAATCATAATCAAAAACCTAAAATTTCTGAAAAATACTTAGAAGTAGCATTCGAATATGTTGAGAGGAATGTATTTGACAGCATAGACAATCCAATTATTACTAAGTTTTGTACTAATTTTGTCATCGAATGGGAGAAAATCACTTTCCGTAAGCCTCGAGAAGAAGATGAATACAGATTTGAAGCATTGAGAATTGTTTTTGAAAAAGAATTAAAAACTAACAAACCAAATACTTGGGATAATATCTCTGTAGAAACAATAGCTTATGTTTACAAATTATTGAAGCTTCATGTTCCATCATTAATTGATGGATCACTCCAATATGCAATGAACAAACCGAATTGGGAGCAACTAGCACGACATTACCTAGCTATGGGAATTGTAAGGCCCCTTGCTTCGGAAGTTAAAAAAACACGGTTAAAAGATGTACCCAAATATCTATTGCGAGATATTGAAGGATTGATCGCATTAATAACAGAAATTATTCTTTACTGTGAACGAAATGGCTTCAATCGGGCATTTGAAGATCTACTAATTCAACATATGTATAGACGAGGTTGGAATATAGATAGAAACATTGCAAGAAAGCTTCCGGGTTTATTCGGCAATATTTCACCGAGGTTAAGATCATATTTCGCTGCATATCTGGTATTTGAACAGGGTGAGGTAAGCAATGATATACTCAAATTTGCAAGAGATATTAATAATTATCAATTGAGAGAACGAGTTCTTATAACATTAGAAAGGTTTGCGACACCAGAAATTTTAATTGTGCTGGCTGAATCTGAATTTAGTGATATGTCTGAGGCGTGTATCACCAAATTTGTCAATTTAGATTTAAAATTACCTACAAAAAAACAGTTATTACCCAAATTACTGAGATCCACAAAAATTAAACTCAGAAATATTGGTAAAGAATGGATTACAGAGGATAATATTGAACCAGAAATAGTATTGCGAGAGATTGTCCCCCAATTTGAGGATATGTACGAATTCTATTTCCTGCAAATGGAACGAATAAAGAATTTGAATGAGAAGAAGGCACTTTTGATATTTCAATTCTTCAAGTATATTATTTGGCAACCTAGGATGAAAAATAAGTGGATTAAACATGTAAATTGTCTTGCAGAGATGATGATAAAAAATAATTTACTTACTAGTGAGATCCAGAATGAGTTCAATCAATTAATCCACACTCAAGTCCAGCAAAGAATGGACACGATTTTACCAACATTTATTGAGGTGATGGACAATTGAGTATCAAAAATTATTCCTCAATAACTCGATATAATTTTGAATCTAGTGTTATCACATTGATTGATAAAACTAGAATACAGCTCAGTCCCGATGCTTTGAGTGAATTTAAAGTCGACTTCAATTTGGATCTTACAAATTCTCAGAATTTTTACCATGCTTTGTTATACTGTTCTTCATTGTTATTGGACATAAAAGAAGACTTTGTTGAGGATAAACACAACTATTCTCTATGGAAAGAAAGTGCATTAATCAATTCAATTGCCAGGACCCTAAAAGAAGAGGAGAAAAAACCTGAACACCTCCGTGAAGACCTGAATGTTATTATTCAAAGAAGAGAAGATATAGCCGATCGGATTCATTTACAAATTAATCATTTCAATAAATATCAAGATCAAATTCAAAAAACTCAGATCAAACACAATAAGCATTTTCATCAATATAATCCATTGATATTCGCTATTTACCCTGATTCACTAATTCTTGAAGCAATACAAGAAAATGGTAAATTTTATGTTAGATATGAGCTTCATAGATCAGTATTGCTCTTTAATGATTTACCTGAAATGGGCTGTGCATTCATTGAATTTAACTATCAGTTTCATTCAGAATTAATATCAAGAATTAACATTCTCAACTTAGGTGAATCTAATTCACTACAAATTATATCTTCATCATGGAGCGAAAAAGATTATCTTAAACGTCCCCAAAGTGTGTTAAGTCGAAGAAGAATAAATTTTAAACCAAAGTTAATAAATTCGTATATTCAATCTCCAATTGTTGAATATCTCTACAATAATGAAAACAATGTCTATGTAAATAACATTGTTCTAGAAAAAATAGCAGCTTTTGACTTTATCCATATTATTGAAAATCAATATTCTATTGACGAGATAGTTACAATAAATGTATCGACAAAACCAGGATTAGAAAAAATTAGTATCCAAAAGAAAGATGAAATGATAATTATTCTCATGAATGGTGAAAATGAAACAAATAAATATTTTAAACTACATGCAAACTCAGTAAAAAATCTGTATAATTTGGTTCATTTGATAGATTCTATGACAATCACCTATATCTATCAATTCTTTCCAGTAAAAGTTACATTAAATTTGAAAGAAGACCGGATTAATTTGATCCAATATTTCAAAACTACAAAATATGAGGATCAACTGTTTCAAATTCTAATTAGATACCAGACATTCAAATATGATAAGACTCGCAAAACAAGGTTATTAGCTTATGTAAAAGACAATCAATCGGTTAATGAGAATGAAATCCAATTTTCATTTAAATTTAATGAAGAAGAATTGCATTCTGCAATTGCAGATCTTCTTCTGACTGGAAAGGTTATGATTGATGATATTACGAAAAAATTAAGATTTAGAGATCCATTCACATTCCCATCTGAGGAAGTAGATAATGACAATATACAAAATTCAGATTTTATGAATCTCGCTTCTGCCATGTCTGACTTATTTGAGGACTATATTATAATCGATGATATTGATAATGGAAGTAAATTTACAGTTCATGGCTTCCAGTTTCAGCCAAACATTATATTAGATAATAGAGGTCGTGTCATATCTGTCGATTGTTCATGCAATCTAAATAGAAAGCAAAATCCATGTTATCACATATTTGCTTTGCATATTGCTGTAATCAGGGGTGGATTGTGATAGCAAAGAAAAAAGTGAAAAAATCTAAGATAGAAAAATTGCCAGTCAGGGTAAAAAAGATGCTAAATATAGGACTATGGTCCTATGAAGTTCAGGTCCCTGATGATCAAACCTTAGAGAGGCTGCACTTATTAGATCGAGATATAATTAAACGTAAAAAAGATATACATATACCAGAAACAGGTAAAAAACAGATTTACAGACAGGCTGAGAAGCAATACGATAAGCATTCGAGCAAGAAACGTAGTGAAAGAAAGAAATTAGCACCAATAAGACAAATAAAGAAGAAAGAAGATTGGGAAGAATTTAAAAAAGTGAATTTCGTTCACCTTGGAACGAGTGTCTCAAATTGGTTAAATCTAAGGGTCGAAAATACAGACAAGCTGAATAAAGTTGGATTACCTTCAATTTCTGATTCACATCAACTTGCAAAACTTCTTGGAATCAGTATTGCACAAATTAAATATTTTGCATATCATCGAAAATCATCACAAGTAAATCATTATGTTGATTTCTATATTCCTAAGGGAAAGAGAGGCCGACGATTGATTTCTAGACCTAAGAAAGAATTGGAAAATATTCAATCAATTATTAAAAAAGAGATATTAGACAAGATCTCTTTTTCAGATGCAGTATTTGGCTTTATTCCAGGTAAATCACATATTAATAATGCACAGGAACATGTTAAAAGAGATTTTATCATAAATATTGACATTCAAGATTTTTTCCCCTCAACCAATTTTTACAAAGTCAGATCTATATTTCGTAATTTAGGATATTCAGGTGAAATCAGCTCAGTTCTAGCTCTCTTAACGACCAAACAAGATACACGAAGTATCACAATTGGTGAAGACCAGTATCATACATTTACTGAAAATAGGTATTTACCTCAAGGTGCGTGCACAAGTCCTACATTATCCAATTTAGCTTTAGTTAAAGTGGATAATCAGCTAATAAAAAGATCAATTGAATTGGGATATAAGTATTCACGATATGTAGATGATTTGACTTTCTCTATTAACAAACCAATTTCGAAAATTAAGACACTTTTGTATATGGTACGAAAAACATTGGAATATCATGGCTATGAAGCCAATCCTCACAAAACCAAAATACTTGGAAAAAATAATAGTCAAAATATCACTGGATTAGTAATAAATTCAGGTGAGTCGAATGTTCCACGATATTGGAGACGGAGATTGAGAGCTGCGGTCCACCAGTTCCAATATATTAAAGATGATGAAATAAAATCTATTGAATTAGTAAGATTGTTGGGTTGTATCAATTATTTGAAAATTTCTCATTCCAGACTCGCTCAAAATTATTTTGAATTAGTCACTAAGTATTATCAGTAAATTAAGTCTTGCCAATTTTTGATTCTATTAGGTTATAGAGATCATTTATTGCAAGTTGAAAATTTTTCACATCATCCGAATAAAATGAAATACCATTAACTGAATGTACTTGGTTACTGGTGATAATATCCTTCAAGAAAACTGAAAGCCGTTTGAGATATGACTTATTCCTATTCTTGTAGGCTAAGCTTTGAACATGATAGTGAGGAAGACTTTGATCTCTATCCAACTTGTGAATTTTTGCTTCCTTTATTAATTTTTGATATTCTGAATCGATATAAATCGGACGCATTTTTCCACCATAGAATGGCATATCAAGAGAGATCTTTGTTTTATGCAAGAATATCTCTTCTGTAGAGATTTGAGATACAGCTATTGTATTTTTCAATGTTGAAGCAATGACTAGGTTATCTTTCTTTCTGTACATTGTGAGATCATGTATCTCAGCTTTATGATTCTGATATTCTCTTATAATTTCGGGATGGGGTTCAAGAGGGAATTCTAACCCTTCTTTGATTTGCGAAAGTGAGCCCTGATATGAATGGGTATCTCTGAAAGTAATCTTTGAATTCTCAAACTTGGTCTCGAACTTATTATTAGTAGTATCAAAAATTACGGTGATCATACTCCCCTTATGGATGAATGACGGAAATTGTATCTGTAAAAATCGATCCTCATGCTTTAATTGAGAATTAATTTTTGGTGATTTGAGATGGGTTGGAAATTTATAAGATCTTGTAAATTTTTTATTTTTGCTGATATCAAAAATTATTATTGAAATATTTGGATATTCAGTATTGATTTGAGGTTCATTTTCCTCACCTTGTATTTGTAAATCAGACATCCCAAAATTCACGATGAGTAAATAACGGCCTGAAGGTGAAATTTCGATCGTGTATGGTAAACCAACCCTAAAACTGAGAATAGGTAAATATTGTTCTAAATCCCAAAGGTAAAGATTTCCATCGTATGAAGCAAAAGCGATTAAACCAAGATCCTGACGATAATCCCAAATTGGCGAAATCCCTTCAAAATCATATGATTTACCTTCAAAAGAAATACTTAGATCCCCATACTTTACAAATGCATAACCTCGGGGGTTTTTATCAGTAAAAGTGGCCTCATCAACATTCTGTAACGACATCCACTTACTGAGCATCATATAAAATGCAGAAAGAGATATTACACTTTCAAATTGCTTATCACCATAATAAACAAACAGGGATAACTTATTCCAAGCTGGTATAATTATTGGATTTTTCTTCATGATTTGTACTTGACTGGTGTTTTCTTCTTTGTTAAAGATTGTACTCTCCACATTTAAGGACGCTTTGTCGAAATCATACAAAATTTGTTTTTCGTTCTTAGATAAGTTATGATATACCAATTTACCTTCAGGATAACCCATACCCTTCTCCCATTCAAGTATATACTCTATTTCTGAATCTGCAAAAATTTGTACAAATTTATTGTGCTTAGTATTACTGATAAGATGCGGTGTATTGGTTAATAGATCATAAAGAATATGGGAAGAATAGAAATCAGGTACCCACAATAAACCCATTTTGAGGTCTAAATGGGTATAACTTAACTCGGGCTGGAATGGTACTAGTAATGAATGAGGAAGGTTTTGGAGTCTAAAATCTTCATCTTTCATAAGATCGAGAAGGCTCTCTATGACAATTCTACCTGATTTTTGAATAACTCGATATTCGTTATTGGGTGTCAGGATTTTCAGATAAGCCGGGTTTTTCTCGTGTTCTGAGATTATACACTGTGATTCAGGTGATAATGCGTAGGAACTATTTGAATCATCAATAATAAGAGCTGATGAGGTGTTTTTTATAATTATTCCATTGTGAAGAGCCATAACAAAAAGTACTGATTCCTCATCAAATCGAAAAATATATTGATCTGGCATCTCTATTGCAGATTGTACAATAGCCCTCTTTTCGATCCCAAATACGAATTCATAACGCTTTGAATTTGCACCTCTTAGATGTCTACGTAACCTCCGATCAATCCTGCTTTCTTCTAATTCTTGACGAACGAATTGCCCATCATCAAATAAGTACTCAAACGGGTACACAATGATTGATGTATCCGTTTGCCATATTAACTCACCACTTGATGATTGGATCTCAACCATGTGCTGGTTAAACAGTATCAGCTTGCCGGTTGGAGTACACATTATGTATTTGTCTTCAATTTTTTTGACAAAATACAAATCGTCAACATTGGTAATCGAAAATAAAGAAGTATTATTGTATGGGTTCCAGAGTGTGATTTTATTGGTTTCCTTGATAACTAGAGTCTCCTCACCATAGACCCATGCAATGCTTTGGATATTTTCGAATTGATTAATTATAATTGATACTAGTGAGCCATTTTTTCCAGATGGTGGTAGGAAGTTATCATGCTGTTTCCAAATAATTATCGTATTGTGGGAATCCACCACGGCTACCAGTTGTTCCTCACTTAGACTAACTTGCTTCAAGTTTTCATGATCAAAATTAATCCAAGAATAAAGAGTTAAGTCGGATGAGATATTTTATTATTATTTTGTTATTTCCTAAATATTATCATTAATTGATGATTGAGTATCATTTTGAAATGAAAATGAATGCATCTGAAAACTCAGATGCAAATACCCTCGCGTAAAAGCTGAAAGCGATCAGCTGAGCTGTGAAGCTACAGTGACTTGAGACCGATGGAAAAATTGCGGGGGGCACACTGCTGCCTCTTCGTCCCCGACAAAAATCGGTCGAAAATGAGTCACGATGATTCACCAGTTCACGGATGTTTACCGGTGACAAACGCCTGGCGGTTCGCCAGACCAATGAATTGATCAGTTGCAAGCAACCGATTTCATCACACGCCAAGAGTACAAATTCATAATTTTTTTAATAAAAATAAACTTGATGAATGAAAGATAGATTACTATTTCATTATCCTTACCAACGTAGCATATTAGACATACATCTATGTTTGAAGGTACTTCTACTTAATCACACAATTTAGACTATGTAACATTTTCATTTGTACAGACAGCGCTTCAAATATCAGAATTTGAGATCAAGGATAACCATATTATTATACAAGAGTCCGAAGCATTTATTTGTAAATATTTAAATTTTGAATCAGATATATTTTCTGTACTTTGAAAATATTGTTCTTAACTTTATTAGTGGGTGAATTTTAATTGACAGAGGAAGACCAATTTTTTAAATTTAAAAGCCAAAGTAAAGCGTTATTATTTATTGACGGCAACTATATGATAAACATATCACGGGCTCTGTCCTTAAAAATTGATATGGAAAATTTACTTGACGAAGTATCAAAGGAATTTTTTAGACAAAAAACATATTGGTATACTGCCTTAGAAAGTAATTTAGAAAGATCAAACAGTGCATTCAGATTTCTTGATAGATTACGATATATTCCTAGGACAAAGGTTTACGTTGGACGAATGACAAGAAATACACAGGGTCATTACGGTTCAGCGTTAAAAACTGAAGCAGGGGTTGCTTTATCTGTCGGGATGGTGGAACAAGCAATGCTCAAAACTTGTGATTATATTTTACTTGTAGCAGGTGATCCGCAGTATATTCCAGCCGTCAAGACAGCTCAACGATATGGTTGTATCGTCAGATTAATTGTACCAAAAGAAATAGGAGATCTAAGACCTCACCATGAGCTAGTGAAAGTAGCTGATGAAAAGTTTGATATGGAACCTGAGTTTCTTTATGGGTTTGAATATATTACTGAATCACAAGATTATGAAGAAGAAGAAGAAGATGATGAGGAGTTAACAGTTTCTGATGAAATCAATGAAGATTAATTATTAGAAAATCGAATTCGCATGATATTATAGATATCGTCAATTATGGAAGGAATCTTACTTTTAGAAAATCCCAATGCAAGAAGTATCTCTCTATCAAGTGCCATTCTGTAATCTTTTCCAATTTGATCTGGAATTCTTGGGAGGTTTTGATATCTAAATTTATCAAATTGTTCAATAATTGATTGTTTATTGCCTGTGGATATCAGTTTAGTATCTACAAACATCCTCGTATTCATTAAATCAATAATTTGCATCCGACCTAATTTTGAACCAATCTCACGCCTATTTACAATGTATAAAATAAGAAAACAGCTTGAATTGATCCAGGCTGCTTGTAGTTTTAATTCATCAATCGAACCTTTCATGACATAGAAATTCTTTGTGGCAGAATAGGTTTCCTCCAAAAAGTGACACATAACCCCCGATGATTCTAAACTCAATTTATCGATAAAAAATAAATTTCCAAAAGGTTGTTTCACTCGGATTTGATCTGAAGTATGATGAATCCAATGAATACCAAATTTCTTTTGAGCAACTTGTGAATTATGTTTGTTAATTTGTGAGTACAAAATGATATTATCGTCTAATGTATCTGATTTCGGCACAGATAGGATATATTCATTGATTGATGGACTTATTCGGTTTTTGTATAGGCCTGATTTCCTGAGAGATTTTTGCAAAAATTCGATTGGGATAGATATTTCCTTCTTATCCTTAGATTGCTTAATAGTTACAATTTTTTCATCAGTTGAAATAAGTGCCCACTCTGAATTTGGCAAACAAAAAAAGTTTGGACCATACATCTCAATCCCTCTTGAAATATTAAGTTTCAAGTCCTCTCCTGATTGAATAATAGGATTTTCAAGAAACATAATTTCAAGGTTAAGGAGTTGTTCACTTTCAAAGTATTTTAACCAGTTCCAATTTACTCTTAATTGTTGAGAGGGGATCTTAGTTCCTTTCTCGATAGTTAAGCCATTCTTCACATCAATTACCTCAAAGGACGTTGCAAAATGTTGTGATTTTATTTGTTTGTTAGATACGAAAATTACTTCTTTCAAGCTACTTCCATCGGAAAATGCAGATGATTCTTTAAATTTTATTATTTTATCAATTTTATAATTATCCAGATAAAATTCCATTAAGGGTTTAGAATACACAGAAACAAACGTGGAACCAGGAAGTATACTTACAAGGGTTCCGTTTTTGTTAAGGAGACTATCTGCAAGTAACAAAGCATAGTAATGCAAACCGGGTTGCCCAGAAATAAGACCTGGATAAGAGTTTTTGACTGATTCCAAAGCATTCTTAGTTTCTGAATTAATCCGATGAACTCTGGTAAAGGGTGGATTCATCACAATCAAATCGAATTTTTCCCTTTGTGGCATTCTAAGATTGGTAAAAGCATCTCCCAAATAGATTGTAATTTTATTTATGGACTCGTTTGCCTTGATGAAATGCTTTAGTAAATTATAATATGCCAATATACAAGCAAAAGGCATGTATTCATTCATTGTGATTTTTGGATAGGAAGAGTTTGATTCCAAATTATCTAATATACCTATAATTAATCTCCCTGATCCACAAAAAGGATCAATAATGTTTGTTGGAACAGTAGTAGGAAAAATTGATTTTAATAAATCTATAGCAGCTAAACTTGTATAATTAGCTGCGTATATTTTTCGAGTATCAAGATCGAGTGATTTTTGAAACCAGGCAGCGACCCCCTCCATATCTGACAGCTTGATAAATTCTTCAGAATCTTTGAATTCAAATGATTGAACGAAGCCATTAATTTTACTCCAAAACTGAATATTACGATTGTATTTATTAGGATCTGCAAATGGGATTAAATCACTAATTTTGGATATTGAAACACCTTGTATTTTTTCAATAATCCACTTTAACATAGAGAGGATATATTCTAATTCACGATTAGGTTTGGTTGTGAATAGAAATTTTTGATTAGTGATGTATCAGTTTTCTTAAGAGTAACTATTATTATTTGGTTCCATTTACCCAATAATTCCTAATTTATAATTCGAATTGTAACTAAGGATATTCTCTAATTGTTGATATGTAGTGTAAAATTTTTGATTATTTCTAAATTCTCCATTGCAACATCAACTGCATCCGAAACATGAGGGTTTTTCTTGACATAATCGTCAAAGAATTTGTGGACATCTTGGTAATACTCGGATGATTCATTTACAATTTGAACTATTGCTATTTGATAGCTGTACTCATGAAGCTTCTCGAAATTATCTAAATTTGCTAAGTACCAATACCATAATGTATGTTTTGCAATTGCATTATTCGCTAGGCTTTGGATTAGAATTCTACGATTCCTCCCCGGGATTTTCTCAAAAGTGTAAGCTTGCATTTTTTCAATGTGCTCCATTTTGGTGAATTGACCTAGAGCAGTGATTAATTTAACACTGAGTTCTTCATTTTCAGCAGTTTCATATCTCTGTACAAACCAATCTATATCATCAGTGAGTCTTGCTGCAATTACAAGTATTGCAGTAAGTATATCTGGAGGGATTTGTCCCCCTTCCTTGAAAATTGTAAATTGTTTCATTACGAAATCTGTCACAATTTCAGAGCCAAAGCGTACAGCATTGGAAAGTAAATCTCCTCTGAGGGTGGAAATTTCATGATCTTCCCCTTCTTGGGGTTCAAGACTAATTGTAGTGAGAATAGTTTCTAAAAATTCCTTACCTACTTTAGAAACAAGTATTTTGGTTGCCTCATTACCTTGAGAATATAATGCTTGAAGATGTGAAGTAATACTGGAAACAGATAAGGGTGATAGAAGCCCGATATAATTAGAAATGAAATCTAAATATTCCTCAATAGAAATTCTGGTTGCTTTTAATAAGGCATACATGTCAATTTCAAGAGAATATTTGTCTATCGAAGACATTTTATCTTCTTTTACTAGTTTTAACAGTTCTTCCAAATTGTTAGCTGGATACAGAGTTCTGTAAAATCCCTCCATTTCATTATTTAGTTTGTATGCTCTAACGTTAGATGGAATTTCAATTGTGAGATCCATCCTCTCCATCAAATGAGTTTCAATTTTAGTGCGACCATCATCAAAATAGTAAACTATCGAAATTGGGATTAACCAGCGAGCATCGGAATCCCGATTTAGATAAGTAAATCTTCTTTGATTTAAGGATAATTGATTTTCATTTTGTGTAACTGTGATTAGTGGATATCCATCTTGTAGTATCCATGATTCCATAAATTTTGAAATGGGTTTACCAGAAGCTTCTTCCAATGATGCCCATAAATCATCGCTACGAGCATTTGAATAAGCAAATTTATTGAGAAAATATCTTAATCCATCCCGGAATTCGTTCTCACCTAAGTAATTTTTCAATTGACGTAAGACACTCCCACCTTTGTTATACAATATTGAAGCGTTTTTCACAGTCATCCCGACAGCACCCCCTCCAGTGCGTTCTATAGGGAGAGTCTGGATTCTTCCATCATTATTAAGCGCAACTTCTGTTTGTACTCTTACATATTCTTCCCAAACCTTCTTTTCGGGATAATAATGATCAACTATACCATATCCAAAGAATGTAGCGAATGATTCATTCAACCACAAGTATTTCCAATTAATCGGGGATACGAGATTACCAAACCATTGATGAGTAATTTCATGGGCAATTACTTCTAAAATATATGTCTCTGATCGATAGTTTGTCACCCCTGGAAATCTAAGTAGTAAATTTTCTCGATACAATATTGCACCATAATTTTCCATTGCTCCATGGAAGAAATCAGCGGTTGCGATGTTATCTAATTTTTTGAAAGGATATTTTACATCAAAATAGTCCTCACAATATTCTAATGTTTTTACAGCAAAATCTAATGCAAAATCCCCATAGGTACTCAGTGGGGTATGCTCAGGTGATGCAATTACCGAAACATCATATCCTCTGGTTTTCTTCACAATTTTGTTGAATTCTCCAACACCAAAAAATAGCAAATAAGTTGACATTACTGGGGTTTTGGCAAATACAATCTTCTTTTTATTATTTTCTAGTTCTGTTTCACTTTCAATATGTCCATTTGAAATTCCAATCAAATGCTGGTCTATAATAAAGGAAACATCAAATGTAGCTTTTTTCCCTGGAACATCAAAACAAGGGAACGCACGACGTGCATCACTTTCCTCAAATTGTGTCACTCCAGCCCATCTTTCCTCACCATTTACTTTGTATCTACTACGATAGAATCCCATAAGATGCTCATTGATTTCACCTATATAATCAACTTTCAGAGTAAATTCCTGCACCTTTTCTTCAAAGTCCAATTGCAGGGTTTGTGATTTAAGATCAATGTTCCAATTTACTTTTTGAGTGGTGCCATTGGATGCAATGGTACAATCTATTATTTCAAGATCTAGGCTATGTAGATTAAATTCAGCAATTGGCTCATTAGAAGAAATGTTAATTTCGGTTTTACCTTTGAATCGAAATGATTCTAAATCAGGCTCTATGAGAAGATTATAATGGTTTGGAGTTAATTCAACCACGAAAAATCTTGTGTTAGAGTACTTATATATTATACGTTAGAACTAGTCCTAAAACAAAATGAACAGTGAAATATAATGTCTCGATCGATTTCTATTACATGTTACTATATAGGAAAATTATTTTGCTTGGATATTATTAATCAATTTAATAAATGACAATTGATCATCCTACCACTGATGCAACTCTTTGTTTTATTGTTCATCAACAGAAAATATTGCTTATTATGAAAAAAAGGGGATTTGGTGAAGGAAAAATTAATGGACCCGGTGGTAAGATTGTTGGAAATGAATCAATAAGGGATGGAGCAATTAGAGAAACCTTTGAGGAAACTGGCTTGACTCCAATTAATCCCAAAAAACAAGCGGTCATAGATTTTTATTTTGGTAAATCTGAGAATCCAAAATGGAAGGTTCATGTATTTGTAGCTCAACAATTTGAAGGATCATTAATCGAGACTCAAGAAGCTAAAGGTTTCTGGATATCAATAGACGCGATTCCTTATGATAAAATGTGGCAAGATGATAAGTATTGGTTACCCAAAGTATTGAAAGGTAAATCCATGAAAGGTAAATTCTGGTTTTCGAAAGATATGAAAAATTTATTGGATCATAACTTAGAAGAATTTCCAAAAGGATTTTGAGAATTTACTAATATTAGACTACCTTCTAATCTTTGTTTTCTTTGAAGGATCATTAACCAAAATGAAATCGGTTATCATTATTTTTGTTGCGATTTCAGTTTCCATTCCTTTTTTGATCAATTGCATGCGGAATTCAGACCGGCAATCAACGCAGTATCTCTTTTTTGTTTTTGTATTAACATAGATTAGGGATTTGGTTGCTGGAGTTCGGCAATGATCACAGAAATTACCTGCCCTGATTGTAGTCATTTGTTTACCAACACATGAATTGCAAAGACCTTCATTCCTTACATCAGGAATAGGTCGTAGACAGTTTTTACAAAAATACTGACCAGGAATCGACATTTACAATATACCTAACAAAACACATTATTTGAAGTATATGAAATTGCCTTTTTGGGTATCATCTGGATTAGCTTTATTTTTTCAAATATTGATAAACTGCTAAATAATTTAGTTATTTTAATTCTGCTTTTTCCCAGAAAGAATCCCATTGATTAGAATTTCATTGAGATAAGCTTCTACATCTATGTGAGTCAATCTATTTTGAATTTCTTTAAACTTGAGGTCTGAATCACTATACTTCTTGATCTCATCAAAGATCTCTTCTCTTGTTTTTTCTACTTCTTTCATGTATTTGGGTAATTCCTTTTGTTTTGCGAGATTATATGCTAAATCAAGAGTTTCATTTGTTATTTGAAAATCACCATCGATGGCTTTAAGTTTAGCAAAGAGAATATAAATCTGAATTTTCAACAGTATGGAACCATGTAATTCTGCAATGTTACCAAGCTCGGCAATTAAATCTATTAGTTCTGTTAAGGTATCAGGATTGTTGAAAAGCTTCAATTCAACTAACAATAACTCCGCAAGGTGTTTCATCGCAAGTAATGTAATGGAAAAATCGATAACATCTTTTGATTTAACAATTTCAGTGAATAATTCTTGAGCACTGACTAAATTTGCTAGTTTGTTAGATTTTTTTAAGAGTACAGCCTGTAGGACCTTGTGTTGCAGTTCTATTAGTTTAATTTCTTCTTGATTTTTATCGACTATTGACTGCATCAATTGAAATTGTTTTTGACTTTCCTCAATGTCTACTTCTGTTAAAGCAAGTATATAGTAGTAAACGGCTTGCGAAGTCCAGAGTATATTATCCTGTTTAGTTAAAGTATCAACACTCGTTTCATAATATTTTATTGCCTCATTGATATTTCCTTGAGAATGATGAATTAATCCAATTGTAATATTCGTGAAAGCAGAGAAGAGACCATCCTGCATTTGTGTCTGAACTTTTAGAGCTTGAAGTGCATAATCTAAAGCTAGTTTTAATTCTCCTTTTTCTCTATTTACCTCTGCAATATTGCTCAAAACCATTGCCACATCTATTTGATTATCGACTTTTTCAAAATATTCTTTGCTACGTGAATAACAAACTAGAGATTCATCTAATTTACCCTGATATCTGTACACTTCGCCAATATTATTTAGTACGTGTCCAGCATGTAAAATATTTCCTATTTCTTGATATAGCTTAAGACTGTCTGTGTAATACCTTAAAGAATCCTCAGGTCTATTTTTATCTCCATATAGATTTCCCAATAACAAAAGATTTTGAGCTCGTAAATTGACTATGAGTTCTGCTGGTTGAGATTTCATGAGATCATTTGAATCTTCACATAATTTTATGCCTTGGTCGTAATTTCCTAGATACCAATGTGCATACGCAGTTTCTTGAATAGCCTTTATTGTTAAGATATCGTTTGGAATCAATTTTGACCGATGAATTGAATCCAGGCTTATCTCAATGGATTGTTTCGCGTTCCCTTTTTCTCGTTTTATTTTTGCGAGCAATAAATTTATCTTAATATCCATGGTTTCATCTATATCTTGTGATTTCAATTGCTCTAACCGAATTTGAACTTCCCCATAATTACCTTTATCCAATTTGTTCTCAAGATCAGTCAATTCTTGGTCATGGGTTATTCGAAGTCACACCTCTAAAGTATCTGCTATTCCAATATTGGCTTTTAAATTATAAAATGGTTTGTTGACCCCTGTGCGAATCGATTTTATCTATAAAGATAAAACACAAATTTCTATCTTTATTCAATCTTATCACTTTGATAGAAATATCTCTATTAATTATGTATCAAACTTTGAATGTATCATATGATCCATTTAAGCAGCTATAAAATTGATTATTCTATTTGGGGTGACCTAGGTAGATATTCTAATATATATTGATTATCAAATTTGCTTTTGATTAAATCTTGATTAGACATCTTCTGTTTCTACATCCTTCTGGAGTACCATTATTTACAAGTAGTTTTGAAAAAGGGATAGATTGTTGTAGTGATGAACACAAACATCACAGTGCAGTTATTGAAAAATCCACTTTGTTTAGTAGTTTTTTAACAAGTATAACTATGCTGGCAGGCGAATTTGGAGGGAATTTAAGGCATTTGAAACTTGGACAATGGGATGTTTTTGTAGAAACACAAGAAAAATTAACCGGAGTTATTCTTACAAATCCTTCAGATGATCATGCAATTCATGATACGTATACTGAGGCACTAACTGAAATATGTTCTGAGTTTATAATAACATATGAAACAGACCTTGATCAATGGAATGGAGAAATAAGTAAATTCAATTCATTTGTGGATATAGTCAATAATCATGAGATTATTGGTATTGACTCTGCTAATGTTGAATTATGTGTTTCCTGCTTAGAAGTAGTAAGTAAGGCAATTGACAAACTGAATTAATAATTTTAATTAATATTCAATGCTGAGAGGGAAAAGAAATCAAGTAAATTCATTCGTTGGCGGCGTAGAATTTTTAAACACAAGCTTTTTCATAATGTTATGCATTTAAATAATGCTAACAAGATTCTCAAATCCTTAATGATAGTTTTATTGCTGTTTTCTGTTACGCAAATAAATTTGACTTCAGCAACTGATGATAAAGATCGTATTCTTGGGTATGAGAAGGATAAATCTAATAATAATCCAAATAATCCTATTGATAGTTCCGAACCCGTTAATGCAATTGTTACCAATATCATCTCTGCAATATACGAAGATTCAGATAACGATGGGTTTGAAGATGATGTTTATGCATCGATCTCATTTGAAACAAACTTTAAGCATCCAAAAATTAAAATATACATCACTTTAACCCTTATACTTCCTTCAGGTTTAACATTTTATTATGAAATTGAAGAAGAGGCCCAGAATATTGATTTAATAGTTAATTTTTATTTTATTAATCATGCAATAGAACCTGGATGGTATGAATTGATTGTTACGGCTGCTACAGGGGATATGATTGATCTTGGACAAATATCAACTGATTCTCTTATTTTTGATCCCCCAGGCGGCGGTGGTGGTGGAGATCTTTCCATTTATCGTTAATTTAAGTTGAAGTAATATGACGAAGATGAGTAAATACCGGGATTTAATCTTGTATTTACAGTCGAAACCATTAGCAAGTAATAATGACTTGGCGAATGCAACAGGTTTAACTTTACCAACAATTAGGAAATATTTGCAATATCTCAGAGATAACCAACCTGAACCTGTGATAATAGGTACATATGGTGAAGTTGATCGGCTTAAATTGGGTTTAGAATTTTCTTATTATTTTATTAATATCGAACCTGATAAAACTATACAAGAAAAACTCTTTCAGATTGCGGATCTTCATCCCTATACCAATTATCAAAGTTTATGTTATGGTGGTACAAATGGATTTTTAATTAGATTCTTAAACCCAAGAGGTGAATCTAAATCAATTGACGAACTGTGGAGTAAATTGAGATCACATCTTCATATAACAAAAGTAAATAAGTATATAGAGGGTAAAGAAAATTTTTCGACCGAACTGAATTTCAAGTTTTGGAAGTCAAACCGGTGGGATTTCAGTGTTGATGATTGGTTAAATGATTCTGATAGTGTTGAATTCGATTCAGGTTATGGTAAAGATACAAGTCAGAGTATTTTAGATAAAATTAATATGCCACAAATGATAACATTGAGAGAACTCTCAATTAATGCTCGAAGGAAACAATCTCAAATCATGGCAGATATTCAGAAAGATAATTTGTATACAAAAAATGAAAAACAATTTTTTGATGATAAAAAACAAAGAAATGTCTCTCGTTATTATGAATTTATAGATAATAATCAAATGATGAAGTCTTATCAATTACGATATAATCGTAAAATGCTAAATATTTACAACCAAATATGTTTAACTGGAAAAATGACAAGGAAAAACAAAGAAATCGTTAAAAGAGCTTATCTAAACAAAAATAATACTCTTCCATTTGGATCTAGAATCTCATTTAACCAAGGTAGTTATGTTTGGTCGCTGTCTGTACCACACGAACAGATAACAGAATTCTTGCGAATTGGTTACGATCTTTCTTCAGAATTTAAAATGGTTATTTTGGACAACGGACTGCAGTATTCCAGAATTTACCCTATATGGCACAGAAACTTTATCGAAGACGAAAATCAAAATGCATGGCGAGTAGATCGATCTTGGATGGTTGAAGAACCCATTCAGTCAGTAATAGGAGAAAACAACTGAAATCAATTAATTTGATTTCAAATATTCTTTAGGCACATTTTGGATATACTCAATTAATTCGGAAAATCCGAATCTTGATTTTTCCTTCCCAGCATCAATTTCTAAAAATTTTTGATAGAGATCAGTGGCATGATAAATTTGTGCTCTAGTGATAAAGATCGCTTCAGGGAGTGTGAAAGAGATATAGGCAATTATTAGCACAGCAACTAAGATTAATGAATCAGCCACAACAAATAATGATTCAAAACCTATTCCAAGTAAAGCATAAAATAAATAGGATAACCAAGCGCCCAACCACAATCTTCGAGCTCTAACGATACGATTTGTCGGGTTAATAATATCAGATGTTAAATACGAATATATCGTTATAATCAAGGTGAAAATCAAGTAGAGATACCATATTTGATTAAAAGAAGATGAAGAAATTATCGTATCATCAATTTTCCACCCTGCACCATTTGGATGAGTTCCTGATAAGGTACGTGGAAGTTCAATAAGGATAACACGTGCCCTCTCGGGTTGTCCGAAGGTTTCATAAAAAATGTAAGTAAAAATCTGAAACAAGTACCATATAATTCCAACAAAGAAGAGTAGATTAGGTCGCTTTTCCCATTTTAATTTTATTGCATGAAGAAATAACACCAACGTTGATGTAGTTATCAAAGCATGAGAAATTACAACGAGGTATAATTCGCCTCGTTCTGCATTTAAGCTTATGACAAATAATCCTAAGCCACCAAGAATAAAGAAAAGGGCAAAATAAAGATAATCTACCATCCTTGTTTTGAGATAATTTCGTAATAGGACTGTTGAAGGTAATATGAGCACGATAGTTGAAATAATATCTATGATAGAGATTGTTTCTGCCATTAATTTTTATTAATAGGGTCGTAATTTTAAACAATTTGCACATCAAAAAAAATTTAGTGATATTATAATGTTGAATTACTATAAATTCAATATTAACCATTAATTGTTTTTTCGTATAGGTCAAGCTAAACGCAATTGTGGCCATCAAATACTATTGATGGTTCCTTTGAAATTAATACAGGATATTTATGGAACCTTCATATTACCTTTGTCGCATTTGAAATACACTATAATTATTTACATTAATATCCAATCCTTGAAGAACCAATTATTAATTATTGTAAATATTTACTTAATTCACTTTATCTTTAAAAATAAATTAAATTTTGTATGAAATTGAGGATATGAATTTAATTACAATAGTTAAAAATCTACCAATCCGAGGTAAGATCGATCGATCTGCGGTGACCTAGTTTCTGAACCAACTTTTTGACCACCGAATCGCCCATTTTTCAAAAGATTCTTAAAATGC
>JAAFKL010000270.1 GCA_021399405.1 Candidatus Heimdallarchaeota archaeon
AAAGCGAAACATCAATTGGATGGAACTTGGAATAACCATAATAGAAAAATTTCTCAAAAGGAAGCAGCAATAAGAATGAATGCGACTGCTGGACAAGCGGTAATGTATTCTGGAATCACAGTAATTATTGGGTTTATGAGCATGTTAGTAATAGGATCTGATTTCTCCAAAAGTATGTCGATATCAATCGCTGTTATGGTTATTTTCTCAATTCTTACTGCTAGGACACTTACACCTGCGATACTAAGCGTATGGGGAAACAAACTGGATTGGCCAAATGTGTTATCAAGAGCTAATCAGGATGTAGAGAAATACAAGCATGAAATTAAGCATGAAACTATTGGTGATTCATTTTGGATGAAATGGTCAAAACTAGTAATGAAAGCTCCAGTCAGATTTCTCTTGCTTGGTCTATTGATATTGTCCCCATTTGTTATTATGTCAGCACAAACTGATTTATCATTTGATACCCTCAAAAGTTTACCCCCGGGTACAGACTCTAGGGAGGGATTAGAATACGTTCAAAATGAATTTAATCTAGGAGAACTCTATCCCTACCAAATCATTATTGATACAGGAGAGTCAGGTTCGGTTTTACAAGCTCAAATTATTGATGCGGCAAACCAGTTTGCTCAGTGGGCACATACCTATAGTGGCTCAATTAATGGAGAAGACATTATTTTTACCAATATCAATTCCCTCTCATTCCATGCAAATGATTCGGGGCTGTTCACAAAGTCCCTAGATGATATTAATGCAGAGTTGGCAAACAATCCGTTCTTTCCATTCACTGAAGGCAGATATCTCAATTTCGGACACGGAATGAATACAATGGTAATGTTGATTGGAACTAATTTGGATCCAGGTAAAAGTGCAGCATGGGATCTTACACTTGTCATCAGAGATGAAGTTGGGAAGATATTTGGAGATGTTGCTGGAGTTGAGAATACATATGTTACTGGATTTTCTGCATCATTCCTAGATACAAAGAATACGCTTTATGCTGATGTGCCTTTAATGATCTTAGTTGCAGTATTTTTAATCTACATAGCATTAATGATACTATTCAGGAGTGTTCTTCTACCAGCAAAGGCGATTATAACTATTGGAGGGTCGATCTTGTTCGGCCTAGGGACCTTAGTATTTGTTTTACAACATGGTAATTTATTACATGTTGGAATCCCAGGAACTGATATTACATTCTGGGAAGCTGAACAAAGTGGAGTTGCTTTTATCATTCCGATTTTCCTATTTACCACTGTTCTTGGACTTGGTATGGACTATAGTATTTTCATTATTACTAGGATTAACGAGGAATTTCATACAAATGGTAAGGATATCAATGAAGCTGTTGGATTAGGGCTTGCAAAGACAGCTGGTGTGATAACCAGTGCAGCAACAATTATGACAACCACTTTTCTAGTATTTGCAGCCTCTCCCACGTTAATAATGAAATCTATTGGATTGGCACTATCTGTGGCAATCATAATAGATGCAACCATTTCAAGAGTAATATTACTACCCGCAGCCATGAGATTGGCCGGAAAATGGAATTGGTGGCTACCAAGGTGGCTAGATAAAATCTTACCTAAAATCGATTTGGAACATTAGATGGCATTTTAATTTTAATCGAGTATTTTCAAATATATTTAAAATTAACACAAGTATGCTGATACTGCAGATCCACTTTCTGATTTATGGATTGTTTGTGTATCATGAATTGGATGTTGCCTGTGCTGAGTCCGGTACAATTCCATATTTTCGAACGACAACTTGCAAAATCTGTTTACTATTCAATGGCTTGATGTAGGCCTCTTCATTTGCCATATGTAATCCATCAGCATTGCCCCACAACAGAGTACCAAGTCTTTTTCAACGCTGGTTGCAGCAATTGCGTTAATCTTGGATTTTCTATTGAGAAGTCCGTATTTCCTATCAAGTTCAATTAGTTCATAATTGGCTAAGGGGTCTGCATTTGTAACTTTCAAATATTCCTTTTGTAATTTACTATATTCAAATACGTTATCAACTGAGTAGGTTATCAATACAGATTCTGAATTCACAATTTCTACTGTTGCTTCATTTTCCCTTGGAAAATCGAATCTAAAATTTGTATGATAATTTTGGTTCATATAGGTGAATAACAGTGAATAATGCTTATTTGGGTTTTTCCAACTTTTAGGAATCCGCAAATCATTAATCTGATCAGAAAAATTTAGCTTGATAGGGTCTTCATTTTGACCTTTCAGGATAAAGTTCTTGGATCGCTTACTTATCAATGATCCGATCTCAATTATTAAATTGTTTACTTCACGGACTGAAAACCTTGTACTAGGGATTATGGAAGACATATTTAATGCTAACATGATAATTACAATGATAGCAATTAACATGTTTTGGCCAGACAAAGTCAGTATTTCTTGGTAATCGAATACATAAGCTATCGTGCTAATCAAGACAAGATAGATGGTGATGGCCAACATTATTTGCAAAAGTATTAACGAAATGTTCGTTTCACGTTTAAGATGTAATATTCGTTGACCGTCTTTATTTGTTAACCAAAAATCCCCGTCATCCGCATACGTACCAAAAATATATTCTTGTTTGATTATATGATATGAGACTAAATCGTCTACCATAATTAGTTATTTATTGTTAGTATTTATAAATTGCTACGGATTAAGGACTTCAATTTCCTTATTTCTCGTTGGTTAGTAATAATAGATGCGGCCATTTCAAGAGTAATATTATTACCTGCAGCCATGAGATTGGCCGGAAAATGGAACTGGTGGTTACCAAAATCGATCGATCCAATCCAACAAGACATCTGAAACGTTTCAATCATCCAGTGGATAGTTTATCTCTAAAATCAGAACCTAAACTGCAAAGTTTACTATGATTTAAATATTTTTTAATCGAAATTATTATGATGAATGAAGCTCATACTCAGTACGTAATTGAGCCTGTTGATTTCAAAACAGCTTCTGATAATATATTTGAACTAAATTATGAATTCGAAATGTTAATGATAAGGGAGACGGATCCCGACGAGCCCGATTTCCCTAAAGAACTCTGGAAGACACTTGTACGTCAAGATGATACAAAATATGTCATTGAGCGATGGATGGCTATGGATAACGGTAAAGTGGTTGGTTCTGCAGTTTTACATATATTATTAGAAAAATCGCCTAATTACGAAACAGATAAGCATATTTGCATGCTTACAATTAATGTTCACCCTAAGTGCAGGAATAGTGGCCTAGGATCCAAATTAACCAAAACGGTCTTAGCAAAAATTCACACAGTGCCAAGAATAACTACAATTTTTGCAGATGCCACTTTGGAAAGTGGAAAGAAATTCAGTGAGAAACTTGGAGGGAAAATTTCAAAAACGCGGTCAGAAAATCGATTATGTCTAGCTGAAGTTAATTGGGAATTACTCAAAAACTGGAAACAAAGTGGTGAGAAATTAAGCAAAAAAGAGGGAGTGAAAATTCAATATTTCGAGCAATGTCCTAAAGATATTATCGAAGCTTATACTGACACTTATACTGAGGTTATGAACCAACGACCTCTAGGAGATTATGATGGAAAGATCGTTGTATCACCTGAAAGTAGAAGAGAGGATGAAAAGAGGCAAGCGGAGCGAGGACTTCTATGGTATACATTCATAACACGAGAATCAGATGGTGCCATCAGCAGTTTAACAGAGATGTTTTATTCCCCTGGAACACCACACAAAGGCTATCAAAACATGACTGGGGTTCAAGAGAGGTATCGTGGTAGAGGATTGGGTAAATGGTTGAAAGCTCACATGCTTGAATGGTTATATGCTAAGTACCCTGCTATTGTGTATATTGTTACTGGTAACGCAACATCCAACAAACCTATGCTCTCCATCAACAATCGAATGGGTTACAAGGAATTTCTAGAAGGTACTTCATATTCCTTCAAGGTTGAAAATTTATTGACAAGCTACAATCTATGAATTCACTTTGCATACTAAGCTAATCAATGGTGATATGTTGGCGATCTGTCTATCTGTCCAAAACTTCAAAGCTGAGGCATAATTTTATAAAGATAAGACAAATTCATGTTTCGATCGACAGAAAACGGACGTATCAGCAACGCTCTTATACTTCGATCTTAGATAATTGTTAAAAATAAATTTGCAGTTTTACTTTTTCGATCGATTTATTTAGGTAACAAAGTTAAATTAATGCGACCTAACGATCGATATGTAATATCGAAAAATGAAATAGACTCCCAAAAGCAGCCACCAATATAAGAATTGTCTTAAATACGGTAAATCCATACTTTCAACTATTGGTTCTTCAAATCCTGTAATAATTAAAATGGCATTAATCCAATATACAGAAAGAATCAAAGAAATCGGCATCATTAAATTATCGATCATAGTAGGTTTTGCCTCGTCATTTTCACACTTCTTGCAGAATAATTTTTGAGTATCAAATATCTTTATCTTACATCTGTGACAAATACCATCTATTTGATCGTTCAAAATTCGTTACCCCAATTCTATTCTATTGAAATACTTCTATTTAAGCATTGTCGAGACTTATCTATATTAGATAGAAATCGAAGATCCACCAATACGATCGACAGATACCTAATGTAGCACCCTAAATAATACCCACAGCTAGCTGGCATAATACCTAAAAAATCATCTAGCAATTCCGTATATTTTTTATGCAACAACTTGCTTTTTATGATTATTTCGATCATCAGGGATTTGATTTTTACAAACTTAAGATCAAGAAATCAACCAATTTGTATTTCAAATTTTTCCTTATTTGGAGCATGTGGACCAATCGAGGTAGAGTTTGGTTACAATCGGTTTTTGCTCTTGAATTTGGTATTTATCTAGATTCCAATCTTGTCAGCAGGATAATGAGTGATCTACTCATCAGCTTAGCACCTAAGCAGAGGATCAAATCTCTGACCTTCAAGCTCAATAACAAAATTCACAATATTCCTCAAACTTCTAGAGAATTAATTCTACAGCCCGTAGCTGAATGCAATCTCAAAGAATTCGATCAACTGGATACACGAAACAAAGCTGATCTGCTTGAAATCACACACAGACTAACTGCTGGAGAGAGATTGTCTGAGATCCAAGAAGACAATCCTAGCTTAAAACCTTATCACAAATTGAAGAAGTTTGGCTCCAAACTTCAGGACTGGACAATTAATAGTAATGCCAATAGCATTGATGCTGAGGGAATTGCCATTGATGAAAAAATCATCAAGAAGGCATTTAATCCCATTAAACACAAAGAATTTGGATATCACTGGGTATCTCGTTGTAAAACTTACCTACCAAGTTTCATGATAGAAGTGGTAGGGCTACTTAGACCTGGAAGATTGGCAGAGGTGGTGGGTCATTACTTTCCATATCCTCAGAAAAATTATAATCTCAATGGCAAATACAAGCCATTAAGAAAACATGAATTCGTACAGCCTTTTTTAGAGGTTCTTTTTCAGTGCTTTGGTAATTTAGTACTGGTTGCAGATGCTAATTACGCAACAAGAAAAGTTATATCATGGTTACAGAGTAAAGGTTGGCATTTTGTTATGCGATTAAACAGTAACAACAAGAAGTTGTTAGCAGACATCAAGCAGCAATTTGAAAAGAATTCTGATCTCAAATTCATTGATGAGTGGATGCATGCAGAAGAGTTTGGTGGATTTATTCGAATTCTTTCCTATCGCCGCAAGTGGAAGGATGCTAAAGGAACTAAAAAACAGAAAACTTACTTCCTGATAACTACAGTAGATTGGGATGCAAGATCAATTTGGAGGTTTTACAGACTTCGATGGTCACTGGAAAATACCTTCAAAGCACTTCCAGTATTGGATCGTACACCAGGGATGGATGCAAATCTAATTCGTGGTTTCTTAGCATTGACTTTGCATGTTATTGCACCAATCTGTTATCAGAGTAGATCTTCAAGTCG
>JAAFKL010000271.1 GCA_021399405.1 Candidatus Heimdallarchaeota archaeon
CTGTGGAGACAGAAATTGACTTGTAATTAGAATGATTAGAATCATTGTGTAAGTCTTTTTCAACAATAATAAATTATCAGTTGGATTAAAAAATATGAGTTTGATAGAAGATTAATAATTCACAACATCCATCATATTTTGAAGTATAGAAATGAGGAAATCCATTTAAGTTAGGTGGATTGTTGTAATATTGGATGACAGCTGAGGTTAATAAGGAAGTCAGAAAATTTGTATACGTACATTTTCATGAATTTTCTGTCCCTCCAACTCTAGAACAATTAATTGAGCACTTCAATAAAGATCGGAATTATATTATATCAATTCTTTATTCACTCCACGAGGACCACTTACTTGTTATCGATAAGAAGATCAATAAAATAATGATCGCAAACCCATTTGCTGGGATTCCTACCTCATTTTCAGTTAAGACTGAATCAAATAACCATTACTATGCAACTTGCGCTTGGGACTCCATTGCTATGCATATCACCTTAGAAGAAGATGTTGAAATTAATGCCTATTGCCACTATTGTAATGCCAATTTAATGTTAATTCTTTCAAATGAAAAGATCATATCAAAGACTCCAAATGACGTAGTAATTCATTTTCAATACCCCGTGAAAAAATGGTGGATCGATATAATTGATACGTGTTACAACACAATGAATTTTTTCTGTTCCGATGAACATTTACATGAATGGATTAGCCAGAACCCAAACAAAGAAGGGTATCAATTGAATGATAAACAGATTATGGATATCAGTGTGCTTCTGTATCAAAATAAGATGGATTTGAATTATCAGAGACCATCTCCTGATGATTTACGCTTGAGCTTTAAGAAAAACAATTTGACCGGTGATTTTTGGGAGATTTAATTTACAAGGACAATAAAAAAATGGTGGCAAGGACGGGATTTGAACCCGCGAGTGCAGAACACACTGGTTCTCTGGAAAAATCGATAACTCGATTTTGTTCAAGACCAGCCCCTTGGGCCAGGCTTGGGTACCTTGCCATTGAAAATTCGGAATTCTCTGAGTGAGATGTCCTGATTTTCAATTCTGTTAGTAGTTTATAATTTTGTTTTTAGGAACGATGGTTCATTTCTCTATTTAGAAATTGATTTGAATTAGTTATTTGGATTTAAGTAGTTGGAAATATTATTGAATTCAATCATTCTAATTGTAAATAATCTGGGTGAAAATCATTGTCATCAATAATTTTTTGAAGCATATGATTTGGAATATCTTTTTTGTTTATGCCTGATTTTGTTATATCAATTGATTTTATCTGAGTAAGTTCTAAAAGGCTATCCGGGAGTTTATTCAAGTTAGTACCACCCAAATTTAGAATTTTCAAACTAAGCAAATTACAAAAGACGTCAGGTAATGATTTTAAAGAATCAGTCCCTCCCATACCGAAATTCCCTTGACCTTCATGTCTAGCTCCACCAAAATGAATTTCCTTCAAACTTATACAATTTCCGATTTCATCAGGTAAAGTTTTAATTTTTGAATTCGATAAATATATAATTTCCAAATTTTCTAACATGCCAATACTTGAAGGAAGTTCAGAAATCGTTGTATTATGTAGATATAATTCTTTTAAGTTTTTTAATTGGCCTATTTCGAAAGGTAATTTTGGTATTCGACCTTTATAATTTCCATTGATGTATAAAACCTCGAGATTCAGCAATTTGGACAGTGTAATTGGGAAACTATCAAATGAATTAATTCCAATATCGAGAAATTTGAGATTCGATAACTTACAAATTTCATCCGGTATCTCGGTCAAATTGTTATTTTTCAAATTCAAGTGTTCAAGGCTTTGTAATTCTAGAATTTCCATAGGAAACTCGTAGAATTCATTACGACCCAAATCAAGTTTTTTCAATTTAGTTAAGCTACCGATTTCATCAGGTAGAGAACTCAAATGATTCCAGTTTAAATTTAGATTTACTAGAGTTTTAATATTACCAATTTCGCTTGAGAGAGAACCAAGTTCGGTAAAATTTAAATCCAAATTTTCCAAGGCTGGTAGTCCGAATATATTTGTCATTGTTTTACCTGGCCCTAACTTTAAGGTTTTGAGGTTTATTAAATTTTCAATTTCTTTAGGAATTTCTCTAATCATTGAAGCAGCAAGATTAAGTGATTCAAGTTTCACAAGCTTCGTTATAGAGATAGGTAGAATATTCATTGAATTTTGATACAAGTTCAAATCTCTGAGATATTTGAACTCAGTAATTTCATCAGGTAATTTACTTAGCCATAAACCAGTTAGATCCAATTCTATTAATTTTGCATTTTCATCAAATTTAGGGGATAGTTGATCTAGTGATTTATTGCGATTTTTAATATAATGGCTGGCAACTAAATTTTCCTCATCAACAATGGCTTTTAATTTAGAATAAAAATTGTTGTAAATTTCTTTATCATTGCCCATGGAATTGATCTCAAATGTTGATTTCTAAATTGAATTAATTAAATCTTTCACATAATTATTAGATTCTAATCTCAGTTCACTAATATTGTAAATTAATGAAAAGCCAAATTAATAAATCTTTGTTGGAGTAATTTTAAGGGCTACATCCCAATTTTGCTTATATTCTACATAATTTGGATCGTGACTGTATCGAACATCAGGGATATCCATGATTAATTCATACTCTGGTGCCCCTCTATATACAATTTCCGCTTCTCCACTTACCGCTCCGTTAACAAAAGCAAGCATACATGAAGGGTTTTCTTGAGCCAGTTTAATTTTTGCACGTGATTTTCGAGAAAATATATAGAGTTTACCATCTCTATAATTTGTCCAAACAGGAGTATTGTGGGGTTTCCCATTTTTCGAAACAAATGCAATCGAAGAAGTTTGTTGATCCTCAACTAGAGATTCCAATTTTTGTAAATCCATTGAATCATAAATTTGACTACATGATTTAATTTTATAGGTATCAGCAAGTTGGGATTTATTCACTGAGAGTATAATCGTCTTGAAATCTATTATAAGTTAGATCAGCTCACCCAAAAAATAGGTTGATTTGGCTTCGATAATTCTTGCCTTAACGAAATCACCTAATTTTAAGTCACTTTCTTTTAGAATAATTGGTTTGTAGGCTTGGTTCCTAGCTTGAATTCCACCTTTTGCTCCTTCTTCACTAAGATAAACTTCACCCTCCCAACCAATCCATTTTCTATTATCTTCCATTTGAATTTCTTTACAAATTTTGGTTAACATAGTTGATCTGCGTTTTCGCTCTTCTTTTGGGATTTGTTTAAATTCTACAGCAGGAGTGCCTCTTCTTTCCCAATATCGAGATATATTAGTAATTGAAGGTCTTGTTTTTCTAATAGTTGTAATAGTTTCCTCGAATTCTTTTTTTGTTTCGGTTGGATACCCACAAATCACATCTGTAGATAGAGTAATATCAGGAATTTCTTCTCGAAACCGAGATACAATAAATTCATATTCTTCAACTGTATAGCCTCTTTTCATATGATTGAGAACACGATTATTTCCAGCTTGTACAGGTAAATGCAGAAATTTGTATATTTTATCAGATTTATATGCTTCCACTGTATGATCTAATACTTTTATTAGGTTATTCGGATTTCCCATACCAATACGAGCCCAGAATTTTCTGTTAATAAGATTAATTTCTCGTATTAAGTCTGCGAGATTCTGATCAAAATCAAAACCCCAGCATGCGGTATCCTGTGAGGTTAACCACACTTCTGAAGTCTTCACCTTTCGAATTGAATTAACTATACTTTCACTGGAATAGGATCTCAGGTGACCTCGGGCTTTTTTAGTAGCACAAAAAGTGCATGAATTTAAACAACCCTCATTGATCGGGATAATGTTAAGATGGGGGTTCCATTGTGTAGATTCGAGAGCTGGTTTGTTCAACCAATCATCCTTATTATTTTTCTTACCTAGATTTACATTATTCATAACCGGCAATAATAATTTATCATCTGTTTTAATATTTAGAGCAGCTAAGATCTGTCCAGCGGCATTTACACCTAATTTGATAAAATCAGGATACCGTTTCTCAATCAATTCTGGTTCTGCTTGAGAAATACATCCAGCAACTACTACCTCTTGATTTGTTTCTCTCAGATTATCTAGTACGTGTAGAATCTTATCCTCTGTTGGTGTTTTAACTGTACAAGTATTTACGACAACTAGATCAGCTTCGTCAATATTTCCGTTTGATATGAGATTGTACCCACCAATAATAAGCTGTTGCTCAATTAGTTGTGAATCCTTCTGATTATGACTACAACCCCAGGTAAGAACAACTGCTTGTTTACTGGTCATCTACAACATGCATAATTTTCTATTTTATAATACCGTTGGTTGATTGCGCCACTAAAACATAGCTTATTTTCTAATTTCCTTATGGCTAGTTATTATTAAATAGTGAATTCAAAAATATGCCATGCAAGGCAAAGATAATTATGAGGATTGATTAATATTATTAATTGAGTAGGTTGGTTCTCGTAATCAATTTGGAATGGGTGTAGTGAATGGATAAACCTGAGGAGTATCTGAATTTAATAAAAACTAAGGATAAAATGAGTGAGGACGAGATTCTCGAAGCTGCTAACCAATTAATTGCAATAATTTCTGATAAGAAAGAAATTTCAAATCTTGTTGTGAGCTCAATCGATGACATTTATGATAATGAGCTTGAATTAATTCGAATACGAGCAGTTGAAATTGCTTTAAAGCTTCTTGATTACTCGTTGTATAATGCCGATAAAACTACAGGAACCAAAATTTTAGATTTCTTAGAAGAGCGGATAGGATCTGCATCGGAAAATATCCAAACCTCAGTAATCATCCATTACAGTTGGGCACATAGGAAATTTCCCTTTTCTAAACAAATTATAGGTCGGTACAATAATATAATGAACGAATTTAACAAAGAAAAAAAATTCCTACGATTATTTAATGAAATAAACCATATGGATGAAATGGTCTCAGAGCCTTAAATTTGTTAAATTAGGTTCCTTTGCGATATTTCAATTTTTTTCTCCCTAACATCAATATAGGTACAAGGATTAACCAGCTCATACTGTATCCCACCTCATTTACTTCCTGTTCCTTGGTTTTGTAGGGTTCTGTATTTTGTAAATCTAACGAAGTTGATTCTAAATCTATAGGTCGTTCTCCTGGTTTAATTTGTAATGTGGCAGGATAAACATAAGATATTGATTGGTTATACTCACCAGAAATGGTCAAGTTAGCTTTGAATCCTCCAGAATTAGCATATATATGAGTAGGCGACCTTTCTGTAGAGGATTTACCGTCACCAAAATCCCAAAGATATTTCATTTGTGTTCTGTTTCCCTCTGATCCTACAAAAGTGAAATTTACCTCTTCGTTGATATAAACATCTTCATCCTCGATTCGATATTTTACAAACATCTCTGGATTGTAAGCTTGAGAAATAGCATTTACAGACTCCCTACCCTCTGATCTGAAACCAGAATCATCAAATTCATTTGTTCTTAGATTCAGTTTTTCGTACCCTCTGCGATAAATTGCTCGAGATATTTCTCTCAAAGGAAAATAGGAATCAAAATCCGCTCTGTTTGCGCTAAGAACTATATTTACGTCAATTTCCGCCCCTTCACCAATTCTTTGGGCAAAGATGACCTCCTGTTCAAAAAGATAAGGCACCTCATTTAATAATCTTGAAACAGGTTGTAAATCACCATCATAAGTAATAAATTTGGTAAACGGGGTATTGGGATATCTAAAAAATGTATCAACTACAAAGAAACCAACCTCCCACCACCCCAGTAAGATTGTTTCAGACGTATCAGTATTGTATTGTTGGTTAATAAATGGTAATAGCTCTTCTTGTAAGAATAAATGATATTGATCTGGATTATCAATTACATCATCTTCAAAATTAGCGACAGATAATTCATCATCTGTAATAGTAATACCCACCATTATCATTGAAGGAATCAAAGTATCCATGAAGATTTCTGTAAAGTTATCATAACTCAGAAATCGATGGTAAAAGTTAAACACATTCCCCCCTCTGCCTATATCCCAAAAATTTGGAAAATAAAGAACTGGAAATCCATTTTCTTTCTCCGAATCATAATTATAGGGTAAAGTAATTTCAATGATATAATTTTTTCCCGTGAAGGTTGATGATAACTGTTCTGACACCTCAGAAGCTTGATTAGTCTCGATGGTTTTCATTTGGTTAGATTGATAATCCTCAGCTTTTACAGTCTGAGAGTTAAGAAATACAATAATTATTAGAATTGTAAACAAATGTTTTTTCCAATAATCTAGCATCAATAAGCTATCTTTGAATCAGCTTATAAAAAAGAGTACTGATCAGAAAAACTCATGATCGATTAATTTTGAATTTTATTAATTTCAGTATTATGTCTTCTCTTCTTGATTATCGCCAAAATTGGTAAAATTACCAACCATGGTTTTTGAAATTCAACATCATCAACATTATTCTCCTTCGTTTTGTATGACTCGGTGTTTTGCATATTAATGGATGTTTCACCCACTTCAACGGGGCGTGATCCAGGCAGTATTCTTACATTCCCAGGTAGCACGAATGAAGATGTAATGTTAAATTCATCTGATATTGTTAAATTTACTTTGTATTGACCCGCAAGAGTATAAATGTGAGATGGAGAACGCTCTGAAGAATTTGTACCATCATTGAAATCCCAAAAATAATTAACTTGGCTACGATTGCCCTCTGAACCCGCAAAATTGAAAAATACTTCCTCACCCACATAGATATCCTCGTTTTCAACTTGATATGCGGCATATATGCGATTATTGAAATTTTGCCAAATACCTAATCCAGTATAGTATCCATAACCCCCATAAACACCTGGATCATCTGTAATTTCAGTTCTCAAATTTAATGATCTGTAATTTCTTCCAAATAAATTTCTGGTTAATTCTTTGAATGGAGTATAGGAATCATAATTAACAGTTGTTGCAGATAGAAATACATCTGCGTCTACAATTGCGCCTTCACCTAACCTATTTGCCATCTCGGTTTCAGCTACAAGTAAATCAGGTTGGCCATCATTAGTTTGAGATGATGGATATAGATTACCTTCAATCGAGATAAATTTCGAAAATATGGTTTCGGGATATCTATAGAAACATTTCATTACGAAAAAACCACTATCTTCCCAACCTGAGATTATTCTTTCATCTGGATTTGAATTGTAATCCGCATCGATTATGGGAATCAATTCATGTTCGAAGAAATTATAGAAATCGTCTGTCTGTGTAATGAGATCACGTTCATATCGAGATTGACTGAATTGAGTGTCAGTAATTCCAACAATAAGAACCCGAGGCAATATATCCTCCTCAAATAAATAGGTGAAATTAGTGAATTCATTTAGCATATTGTAATAATTTATCACATTACCACCTGGATTCAAATACAAATAATTTGGAAAATATAAAACTGGATAGCCTTTAGTTCTGTTTTCATCGTAATCGTATGGAAGGTGTATCTCAATTTTATAGGTTTTATCTGTATTATTGGATGTTAGTTCAAATGTTTCATCTGGAGGTTCTGCATCAGTTACCATTCTAAATGATGAATCTCCTATGTGGATCCCTGATGACAGCAGCGCTTGTAAAAGAATGAGTATAGAAATTGAAAGAATTAATTTTCTCATTCTGATCATATGTATCAGGTTCTCAAAGATAATAATAAATCTTATCGACAATATGATTGCAATAAAGTATCATCAATAATTAACATTGACAAACTTGTGGAAAAATGGAATGATCGATAAGGTTAATGAATGAATGAAAATATCTATCGGCTAATGAAAAGATACATTGATAGATATAATGGGCTATGTTTATGGAAGATTTATCTGATGAAAAGAAAGCATGGTTGGAAGCAGCACAAAATGGTGATTTAATGGCTGCATTCAATATTGGAAAGCATTATCAAGAAGCTAAGAAATTTGATGAAGCTAAGAAATGGTTACACAAGGTTGCTGTTCAGGGCCATTTAGGCGGTTTATTCAAATACGGAGAACTATTAGCTTCAATCGATAAAAAGGATGAAGCAAAGAATTGGCTCAAAATGGCTGCTGACAAAGGTCACACAAGGGCTAAAGAATTATTAGATAGTCTTTAATTTTTCATTCTATATTTTTTTTCAGATAATATTCAAAATCTTTTTCGTTTTCATATTTAGTTTTAGCTTGTTGTAAGTAATGAGTCACGGTAATTCCATTTTCTGAGAGACTCACACGACCATCTTTTTTTGCAATTGACCATGTTCTTCCCTGTGTAAAACCGGAATCGGGAGATGATTCAATCCAATTACAATTTTCTTGATAATCTTTCAAATTTAAATTCTGTTTGTAATGGAATTTATATTGAGGTCCCCACTCTGTCCCAGTTGAGTGTTCAAGGATAAAATAATCATATTTCTCTTGGATTTTACCGTCTTGACCAGATCTATAATGATATGCTTCATAACTGACAATTCTATATTTACCTGATACGTCTTCGGTTTTCTTTTCTCTCAAAGAAATAGGCTTTCGGAATGAATCTCCGAAACCAACATCAGTAAGATACAAATGATCATCAATTGTAACTATCAAGGCCATATGATTCCGCATATATCCAAATGTTTCCAATTTTTCATTGTAGACGCCTGCTTCAATCATATAAACATTGAAGCCTAATGAATTAAGAAGATCTCCAAAAAGTCCATTTAATTCAAAGCAAAACCCTCCTCGGTTATTGTTTATAATTTTATCAAACAAATGGGTGTTGGTGAGTTGTATATGCTTGTTACTCATTACATCTAGGTTTTCAAAAGGAATATTGAGATGATGGTTTTCTTGAAGTCTGTTAAGATAGTCTAGAGAAGGTTCTTCTTGTATTAAGCCCAATCGTTTCAAGTATTTATTTATCTGATTTGTATTAAATCTTACCACCCTAGGAGTCTATATTTACAATATGGCAGCTATATAGATATATGTAGTGGTTTATTTATTATATAAAATACCGTTCAATCGATCGCGTAATAAACATATATGACATTATATTTTTATGAGTCTTAAAGAAGTTATAAATCAAACTACAACCCCAAACACAATTAAATCATTAAAAAATGAATTTATGAAACTTGGCATTAATAGAGGAGATGTCATTATTGTGCACTCATCACTGAGTAGAATGGGATGGACTATTGGTGGTCCTGTTGCGGTTATTGATGCACTAATGAGCGTCGTTTCAAATGACGGAACAATTGTTATGCCCACCCATACATCTTCAAATACGGATCCAAAAGATTGGGTAAATCCACCGGTACCAAAAGCTTGGCACGATTTAATAAGAAGTAGTTATCCACCTTATCAAGCAGAACTCACCCCAACCTCTGGTGTGGGAGTGATACCGGAAGTCTTTCGGAAATTCCCAAAAGTTGTACGAAGTGATCATCCTAACGTTTCTTTCGCTGCATGGGGTAAAGAGGGAGTCAATATTACAAATAGTCAGGTACTTGAATATGGATTGGGAAAGGATTCTCCACTAGATAAAATTTATAATTTAGATGGAAAAATCCTATTATTGGGCGTAGGCTATGATTCGAATACTTCTCTCCATCTTGCCGAGGAAACAGCTAATTTTCCTAGCAAAAAAACAATCCGTCAAAGTTCAGCAGTACTTAGGGAAGGTAATAGAGTGCGTGTAGAATGGGAGGAATTGGACTACGATGCTGATGATTTTAACAAAATTGGAGAAGCATTTGATAATTCGGCCAATCAAAATTATTTGAGAAAGGGCGAAATTGGAAACGCTAATTCATTACTAATTGAGCAACGAAAACTTGTAGATTATGCAGTGGGTTGGATGGAAGAATACAGAAAATAATGTGGAACATAAATTTTAGGTTCAGCAATAAGAACACAAAACGATCATTTTATTATTTCAATTGTTTGATGCTATATCATGTCAGAATTAGCCCGTTTTCATCAGCTAGTGGATGATGAATGGGAAACATCTATGAAAGAAAATCCTTTATTTGCTACACAGACTGGAGATCACAGATACAATGATAAGTTGGGAGGTAAAAATGAGGAGGATCATAATCGTAGAATCAAGCAATTTGAGATGTTGATAGTGCAATTATCTGAAATTGATCAGAGCGATTTTCAAGAAAGTGATAAACTTAATTATGAAATATTTGATCGATATTTGAAAAATGAATTGCAGCACCTAGAATACAGAGTTTATCGAATGCCCATTTCTAAAGTTAATGGTTTTCATCTTCATATGCCTAAACTGTATTTATTTGTTCCACTAAAAACGACCCAAGATTACAATAATTATATTTCAAGACTTCAGGCATTCCCACAACTTATTGAAGACAATATAGAAATTATGCGGAGAGGGATAGAAGAAGGACAAATACCACCAATTGTAACAATTGATGGTGTTACGGATATAATATCTCAGCAAATTACAGACAAGATAGAAGATAGTCCATACTATGAACCATTCAAAGATGTTTCTTCATCTATATCTTCCTCTGATAGAATAGCCTTGATTAAAACTGGCAAATCAGTAATATTGGATGTTGTTTTCCCAAGTTTGAATAAACTTGCCCAATTCATGAAAGATGAGTATATACCTTCTGCAAGAGATGATATTGCGGGTATTAATTTACCAGGTGGTAGAGAATTTTACCAGCATTGTATTCGATATTATACATCTCTAGACCTTACGGCAGAGGAAATACATCAAATTGGTTTAAACGAAGTCCAACGAATAAGGGAGGAAATGGAAGATACTATCAAGAAAGCAAATTTTAAGGGATCTATTAAGGAATTCATCAATTTTTTGAGATCTGATCCTCAATTCTATGTGAACACCCCTGAAGAATTGATGAAAAGAACTGCAATTGTTTGTAAGAAGATCGATGGTGAATTACCTGGGTTATTCAAGACACTACCACGACTACCATATGGCATTAAAAAAATCCCGGATTATGCAGCACCTGGTAATTATACGGCATACTATCAACCAGGGAGTGGTGATGGCACTAAATCAGGAACATATTATGTAAATACATATGATTTGAAAAGCAGACCTACATATGAAATTGAAGCACTATCATTGCATGAAGCTGTACCTGGACATCATTTGCAAATTGCATTACAACAGGAAATTGATTTGCCAAAATTTAGACGCTTTGGGCATTTCACGGCTTTCACCGAAGGTTGGGGATTATACTCAGAACGTTTGGGTCTAGAATGTGGGTTTTATGAGGATCCCTATAGCAATTTTGGAAGACATAGTTATGAGATGTGGAGAGCTTGTCGTCTAGTTGTTGATACTGGTATGCATGCTCTTGGGTGGAGTCGACAATCTGCAATAGATTTTATGGCAGAGAACACATCACTATCCTTGCTTAATATAACCAATGAGATTGATCGATATATTTCATGGCCAGGACAGGCTTTAGCATATAAGCTAGGAGAGATAAAAATCAGAGAATTGAGAGCTATAGCAGAAAAGGAATTGATGAATTTGTTTGATCTTAGGGAATTTCATGATGCAATATTACTAAATGGATCATTACCTCTTGATGTACTTGAAAATAAAATAATGGAATGGATTGCTCAGTTAAAATCATAGAAATTCAAACTAACTTTGCGGATAACCCGTGCTATGCGTAATTATAAGATTCAATTATTTGTGAATTAGAGTTGAATTGTAAATTAATATTTAATTTATGGACCAACAATTAAATTGGTAGGTGCATTGAAAAATTCATTGTCTGGGAAACTTGATGTCCAAACACCTTCAATTGAGTGTGTGCCAACTGAGAGGCTGCCCGGTTTAAATATTACGTAGAAAATGTAAAGTACTACAGTTTCTCCTTGATCGGTTCTAAATGCTTGGGCAAATCTTCGCATATTTAACGCTTCACCATCTAAATAGAGTTGAAAACCGACTGGTTGTCCTTCTGAAACCAATTGAGCTACTTCGTTCCAGCCATGATGAACATAGGCCCCTTCTGAGGCTGATACATATACATCGTCACAAGGAATTCCCCCAAAATTATGATTAATTAAACAAGGAATTAAATCTATTCTGTCTCCGAATTCGCCAGAAAATACTCGACCAGGCATGCCATTGTTTCCTGTTGTAGTAGTCGTTGGAGAAATTCCAACAAATAACATACTTAAAGTGAATAAAATCATGGTATGTTTTTTGATATTATTTTTCAATTTCATTTTTATCCCCCATAATGTGTTACCATTAGGTTGTTCTTATTTTCCCTATTAACTATAATAGTCTTCCGCGAAATCAAGAGGATGAATCTGCTAAGAATAAGTAAGTTGAGAATCAAAATTATGATTTCGTTATTCGAAGATTAATTTTTATTAACAAATTCCTCACGATAGATCATATGTTTTGAAATTTAGAAAATAATGCATTATTATTGTAGGTAAAAATAGATTTCTTGAACAAATGAAAAATAATGAATGAATCGAAATTAGTTAGAAGATAATTGACAAAACCTTTGATCTAAACTCAAAGCTTGTATAAACTATAACTAGAATAGCGGAAATTTGATTCGGGACGGTTTTTATATCTTGGCTGCCATAAAACTTTGTGAAAAGACAAGTATTTCTAATTTTAATTTCAATAATACTTCTTGTTAATGTTCCCCAGATCTCAGCAGCACCAGGTGATAGTGTTGCTGAAGCATATACAGCAAATTTAGGAGAACAACAGGGAACTCTTGACGCATATAACGATGTGGAATATTATAATTTTACAGGGGATAAATTCCAATATTACAATTTTACTCTTGTTGAGGATCCTTCAAATTACAATACTATAAGAGTATTTGATAGTAAATCAAATAAGATTGGAGAGAATTTTACGGGGGTAGGACCAAAATCAGTCATCCTAGCTGGACATGTGAAATATACAATTGCAATTTATGCAAGTGAATTTATGGAACTAATTCCTGGAAACTATTCATTAATAATTAGTGAAACAGAAATTGAAGTAACCCCTGGACCTGCGATAAGTGTTGAAACTGGTATTCAAGTAGGGACATTAGAGCTTTACAATGATACAGATTGGTATAATTTCTCAGGTTCTGTAAGTCGACAATATAAATTCGAAGTAACATATACTGGAAATGATTCATATACAGGTCTATATATTTATGATTCAGATTTACATGTAATAGAGTGGAATTGGAAGCTCGGAAGTGGAAATTTCATTCGCTTATCAGGATACGACACATATCTAATTGCGGTTGTCTCGAGTGAATTTGTTGAGCTTCCACTTGACTACTTTCTATCCATTCATGATGATACAATTGTAATCATTACTAGTTCAACCAGTGAAACTACAAGTAGTACTTCATCAGCAGATCAAGAATTATCTACTTCATCAACATCCAGTTCGACAAGCTCAAGTAGTTCATCTTTACCTTTACAAATGTATTGGGGTTATTTTGCAATTGCTATAATTCCTCTTGTCAAACACAAGTTAAACTTGAAGAAGTAATGATTTACTTAACAAAAGAATTTACCTGTATTACTTTCAAAGCCCTGCATACTGTATTCCAGTAAGGTCAACAATTTCTTTCTTAAAAGTAGTTAGATCATTAATCTCAAATTGAGAAAAGGTCCGGTGACCACATGCTCGTGCCAGGACTTTCATTAAATCAACTGTCGATTTGAAGAACATTTCAAGCCGTTTGGCAGACAGCTGGATATCGATTCGAGAAGTAAGATGGGGTTTTTGAGTTGCAACACCTACGGGGCAATTATTCGTATGACATGCACGCATAGCTTGACATCCAATAGCCTGAATAGCTGAATTTGCAACTGCAATGCCATCAGCACCCAAAGCCAAAGCTTTGACAAAATCGGGAGCTGTTCGCAATCCCCCTGTAATGATCAATGTTGTCTTTTTATCGCCAATTTCATTTAAGTATTTACGGGCTCTACCCAATGCTGCCATTGTGGGAACTGATATGTGATCTCGAAATATGAGTGGAGCTGCTCCGGTTCCCCCTCCACGCCCATCTAAAATAATATAGTCAACTCCGACCTCCAATGCTGCCTCAATGTCTTTTTCAATATGATTTGCCGATAATTTAAATCCAATAGGGATGCCATCTGTTCTGTTTCTTACCTGATCAGCAAAAATTCTAAAATCATCTAAACTGCTGAAATCAACAAATCTAGAAGGAGATATTGCAGATGTTCCTTCTTTCAAATTTCTTACCTGCGCTATTTTACCCACTACTTTATAGCCTGGCAAATGACCCCCAGTGCCTGTTTTTGCTGCTTGACCTCCCTTAAAATGAAATGCTTGGGTGTTTTGTATTTTGTCCCAGCTGAATCCAAATTTTCCTGAAGCATATTCATAGAGGTAGCGAGAGTTTTCTTGCTGCTCTTCGGGTAACATTCCTCCTTCTCCAGAACAGATACCGGTACCTGCATTTTCAGCACCCCTTGCCAAAGCTATTTTTGCGGGTTCAGATAACGAACCAAAACTCATATCACTTACAAATAGAGGTATTGCTAAATCTAACGGTTTTTTTGCATGTGGGCCAATCCTTAAAGACGTGTCAACTGGCTCATCGTCTAATAGGGGAAATTTGTAGAGTTGAGCAGGAAGGATTTGAATATCATTCCAGTTTGGTAACAATTCTCGAGAAACACCCATTGCACCAATAGGTCCATGTGCACCTTGTAATCCTTTAACTGCTAGCTTTCTGATCTCTCTTAATTCTGGTTCTGCTTTTTCCTTCCAATGTTCCGCGGAATATAATCCAAGATATGTATCTCGACTAATGAATGTCTGAGGATTTATCAACTCAAATGCTTCTACCTCAGCTTGATCAATCCATACTTTACCATTTTTTATCCAAGTTGTGAATTTCTTTAGTACCTCTTCCTTGTTGTATTCACTTATTCCCGTTGTATATTGATAATCCCAAGAATGAACTCCACAGATTAAATTCTTCCCTTCAATCCTACCATCTGATAGTAATGCACCTCGATGCAAACATCGTCCGTATAATACACTAACCTGAGTACCAAACTTAATGACAACCAGATCTGTATTTAACACTAAAGCGTAGCTTGGAACAAACTCCTCTAATTCATCAAAAGTAGCAATTTCAATTAAATTCATTTCTGTATTGTGTGTAGTTGTCATATTTAGGGCATGTCAGGTTTAAACTTAAGGTTTTAGTCATTAGATTATTTCTAACAGGATTTTGTCATATAATATAATTTGACAATAGATTCAACTAATTGCTGATAAGGATTAAACATGAGATTTGCAATTTATCTAAGGATATGAATATAATTAGAATATATTTGAATTAATATTTATTCGGATTTATAGATTGGGGAGTTTAGGTTAGCAATCTCGACCCATGAGGGTTTTTCGATCGTTGCCTTTTGCTCTTTTGATTGCAGAATCAAGTGCTTGTTGGAAAGATTTGTCGAGTGCGTCCATTGCATCTCCACCAGTGTTTAATCCTTTCTTCTTGACATATGCTCTTACTTTAGATTGTACTAAGTGTTCTACCATTTTTGATTTTCTCCTTTTGAAATTACCCAACAATCAGTCACAAGATGATGATTGAAGTGTATATTCAAGACAACTCAAGAAGTACTTAGATTTAAGGCTTATGGATGACGGTAATCTTATTTCGATCCTAAGTGTAATTTATCAGCATTAGATAGATCGAATCAAAGCAAATTATAATTACTGAATGGAGAATGAGGTAGGTATTAGATTGATCATTATACCCCGGTTGGTGGAGAATCTTGATTAATCGATCAATATCATTATGTAATCATCTAAGATCATACATTTAGAAGAATGGAAAAGGTAAAATCAAGAATCCAAGGATTTCTTCGGCGAGGGGAGTTCGATGAGGCATGGATCGAAATTACCAATGCCAAAGAAACTCATATTGACAGTATTTCTCTGACAAAATTAGGAATTGAAGAAACACGACTCAGACTTTTTGAGGGGAATTATGAAGATGGGATAAAACTTTCTCATGAGTTATTAAACACTTCAGAGGCGTCAAACAATATCGAGATAAAAGCAAGTATTATTTTAATTCTAGGTCAGCTTTATTGGTTTCAAGGATCCGTAGAGATTGTGGATGAATTGTTAAAATCTAATGAGGATCTATTCAATTTGATTGAAAATCCTAACACCAAGTCGACATTTATCAACTTGAAAGGGAATATTGCAGTTGATCATGGAGATCATGAGTTAGCATTGAATTACTATTATGAGGGGTTAAAACTAAATGAGCAAATAGGTGACGAATTTGAAATAGGCTTAGCAATGAATAATATTGCTAACGCTTATCGTGGAATGGGGGAATTTACAAAAGCGATAGATTTACAGAAAAAATCTTTGGATATTGGAAGACGATTGAACTATCCTGTCGCCCTGGCTTACTGGTTAGTTACCTTATTTGAGATCTGGTATGATCTTAAGAATAATGAAGAAGCTAAAAACGTATTAATTGAATTAGAAGAAGTCGCTAAACAAAATCCAAAGTCAAAAATGGTCAGGGTAATTTACAAACTCTCTCAAGCATTGAATTTCAAGGCAGACAATAGAATGAGAAATAAGATGAGAGCACAAGGGATCCTAGAAGAGATAATATTTGAGGATAAATCAATCCATAATCAATTTATTGTTATGGCAATAAAACACTATTGTGAACTCCTCCTGCTTGAATTAAAAAGTCTAAACAATGAAGAGGCGCTTGAGGATGCAAACAAAGCGATATCTGAATTGTATGAAATTGGTCAAGCACAACAATCATTCCCAACTATTGTACAAGCTCTAATTATGAAAGCAAGATTTACTTTATTGGATGGTGATCTTGAACAAGTGGATAAGTTAATTGAACAAGCCTTGGTAATCACTGATGAGAAAAACTTGAAACATTTACATAAATTAGTTTTAGAAGAAAAGGACCTTTTAGAAGAAGAAATGAATAAATGGGGTGAATTAGTCAGATCAAATGCCTCAATGTACAAAAAAATCGAAAGTACATCAATTTTAAATTATATTCAGAAAGTTCAGAAGATGAAATTTTAATAGACATCAATTGATCTATTTTGGATTAGTTTGAATTGATTTATTGGTTTATTATTCAGATGGTGTTTTGGATCTTCTTTTCTTGATATACCACACAATGAAAATTGTGATAACAATAATCGTAGCAACGACTGCTCCAGCAATATAATACAATGTGGTATCTTTAACATCCTCACTATCCCCTGTATTAAAATTAATATCTACTCTTCCGGAATCAGCAGGCCTATCACCAATATCATCACTATCACCTGTTGTCCAACTAATTAATGTTCCTTCAAGTGAGATAGCATTATCATGAGAGCTATCTCCTGTTACAAGTAATCTTCTAAATTCAAATGTGGTTTGGCCATCAACTTCTATTCCGGAATATTCCAATATGTCATCTGTACCTCCATCATTAATATCAGGTTTTGATGGACCTAATGTGGAATCAGAATATGTATCAACCATAAAATCACC
>JAAFKL010000031.1 GCA_021399405.1 Candidatus Heimdallarchaeota archaeon
CCAGATCTTGAACCATTTTTAATGGCAGTAAATTTCCCCGGAATCGGTAAATCTCGTAGAGAAGAAATGAAAGACATGCGTAAGTATGGGGCAATAATAGTATTAACAAGAGATGGTGCCAATAAGAAATCCACTGTATCTAATGGAGAAGTTAGATGGCGAAGAGGTTACAATAACCAAAATGGATCGATTAACTTCAAACCTGTTCCTTCAATTCGCTATAAATTAAGTAAAGAAGATAAATATCATTTGATGAAAGGTTTAGAAAATTCTATTGAAGTCCATTTAGCCGCTGGAGCGAAAAGAGTTCTCACTTTACACAATGTGTATAATGAAATAAAGAAAACTGAAGATATAAAGAGTATTTGGAATTTAAGAAATGGACCAAATGAGATGAGTTTGTATAGTGCACATCCTACGGGTACGGCAAGAATGGGAGTTGATCCAACGTTATCAGTTGTTGATAGAACTGCAGAAATGCATCATTATCCGGGCGTGTATGTAATGGATGGAAGTGTATTGCCTACTGCTCCTGGAGTGAATCCAATGATTACTATCCTTGCTACATTATCACGTGCAATTGATTTGGGAGATCTACAATTATAAAATATTTAATTATTATTTGAAGGATGAAAGATCGCCATTAAGTGCAAATCTTCGAGAATATTTTTCCAAAACAAGAGATAAACAATTCTCTAGGTCCAAATCTAATTCATTTGCTAATGAAATTAATGAGTAGAAAATATCACCTATTTCTGTCTCAATCTCTTTTGTGGTTTCTATATCGCCTAGTTCGTAATCGGTTTCTCTTAGGAATTCTTTGCTTAATTCTCCTAATTCAGAAACTATATCTAAAACCTGCATTATCGGATTATGCTTGACTCCGTACTCTGCATTGAACTCTGATACCTTTTCATGTATTTTCATATTTTTTTCCACCAAAAATATTAGTCTAGATCCATTCATAATCATCTACTTAAAGAGAGTATTGGTGGAATAATTCACCTAATTAGAGAGCTAAAATCTTAAAATTCTGCATTTGTTTCTATTTTTCGTTAATAACGAATTGATTTTATAACAAAAAAAAGAATTCAGATATAATCATTTCTTGATCTATCAAAATATGACACATCGTGTGAATAAAACAATTTTTTGCATTGGTACAAATACTATAGTATGATTCAGATCATAAATAGATTAGACGCGATCATGGACTTAATATTCAGGATTTTCGGATAATTGAGCAAAATACCTAATTGAATTTTTGTCATGTTAAATTAAGTTTGAAAACAGTGTTCCAGGAAGATTTAATTTTGGATATGCTAATGATCATGAGGGTTAACAAGCTGAAACCAATGACCATCTAAATCTTGAAAAGTAAGGCATTTATCAGATCCATCAATGCCCTGAAATATAAGACCTCGCTCTTCCAACTTAGTCTTTGATCCAGCAAGATCATCCGTGTATATTACTAACCCTGTACTCGTTTCTTGATAATTGAGTGACTTGAAACCATTCCCCGTTCGGAGTAGCAATTCCGTTTCGCTCATTTTTACCCATATAGTGTGAGGATTTTGATCAGAGACAAGATCAAATCCCAAAACATTAACAAAAAAATCTCTACTTTCTTCCGGGTTTTTCACAAACAATTCTATGTGACCAAATTTCATAGCTGTCGCAAATCAAATTTACAAATAAACTTAACTATCGGTAAATTATAACTGAATCTAAAACTGCTGAAGTATGAATTTATTAGTTTTTTACATGGAATATATTTCAATCTCCCGAATGAAACATATACTTTATATATTTTTCAGCGACTATGAAGATAATCAAACGATTGTGATTATATGCGAGAGAACGGTAAAAAACTTTCTAACAATCACTTTCAATAATTTATGTTGAAAAATATTTCTTAATTTCAGTATTAAGAAAATCCAATGTTCGGTATTGAAAGTGTTCAAAAATTGGCCTTCAATACTGAAAATGACTTTTTAGTAATCCTTTGTTGTTATTTACAGTAGTTAACGCCATTTTTTGAAAATCATTATTAATTTGATTACAAAATGGAGTCACCGAAAAGTGAACAGCACAACAAAAGAAACACACAAAATAAGCAATAAATCAGGCTTAAGTAGCCTAGACTATCGAATAATTGAATTTATCCCACAATCAGCAACTGACGAGGAATGGGAAAAATTCTTTGCTATTCGAGAGAAACTACATTATGAACATACACCAGATGATCCTTTCGGTGATCGTTTGGTGCTAAGAAAAAAAATGAGCTTTGATAACCCCTACGAGAAAGTCTGGAGGTCGTTGATAATATTAAACAATGACTCGAGTACAGTATTAGGATATCTAATCATTTATGTAACTACCGAAGCATCGCCTGAGTATGAGGACAACAAACACATTGCATGGGCATATGTAATTGTTGATAAAGCATACAGAAGAAATGGTATTGGAACTGATTTGGTCAGACGTCTTATTCCGAAGCTTAGAGAATTCAAATCAAGTACAATTCAAGTTTGGAATGAGTATGATTCAGGAAAGGCATTTTCGAAGGATCTTGGTGGTAGCATTGCACTAAGAAATTATGAGAACAGAGTACAATTCAATGAGATTGATTGGGCAAAGATGAATGAATGGGTGAAAGATGGAAAACGTCGGAGTCCAGGAGTGGAAATAAAAACCTTTGAAGATGTCCCAGAAGAGATAATTGAAGAGTATGTGCGTGTATTTACAGAAACAGCGAATCAGGCACCTTATGGTGATCTAGACGGGCAGGAAATTGTCACTCCAGAAAGCAGAAGGCAGCAGGAAGCAATGCAACGTGATGCAGGTACAATTTGGATTACAAAAATATCAGTAGAAACGGATGGAAAAATTAGTGGACAAACTGAGATTCATTATAATCCAAAAGATTCACATGCTGTATATCAAGAACTCACTGGTGTCAAGCAAGAATATCGGGGAAGAAGGTTAGGCAAAATGCTGAAAGCAGATATGGCCTTGTTAATCAAGGATAAATACCCCAATATTGACTATATTGGAACAGGAAATGCCATGAGTAATGAACCGATGCTAAGAATCAATAGAGGAATGGGATTTAAAGAAGTCAAAAGGTTTGAAACTTATAAATTTAAAATAGACGAACTTGAAACCCGAGTTTCTGATAATTAAAACCCCCTAAATACAATACCTATCAATAAACCTATTAGAAAAATTATATAATATTGACCAATACCACCTATCAATCCGGTTACAAGCCTAATTGAGTTTTTTGACTCATATTTTTCCAGTGCTGCTTGAAGTGTGCCATCTAAAGTAAATGGAATCTGTGAAAGTATGATAATTATGGGTATCATCCAAAAATTTCCATTAACGATATAAAAAAACCATTCTCCAGTGTTATATTTGCTAGTCGCTAAACCTATTACCTGAAGCAGAAACATAATGATGATACCTGCATCAATTCCCAAGCATCTATAGCAAATTAATGGTTTTCCTTTCCAGTGAAAAGATCTACTCGGGATTTTATGACAAGCCACGAAACGGATTCGCTTGTGCTTTGGTACTTTTATGTAATTTTGGGGGAGAATTTCTGATTCCATTGTGGATTACGTTCTTAATTATGGACTAGGAATATCTGGACTTTGACTGTACCAGTATCCATTCCCTAAAACAAAGGCAATTATTGTTATGATCAAAACGGTCTGTGCCGCATTTGGACGTTTTTCACGCATTGTGGCCCATTTGATCAATCCAAAAGGCCAACACAAAAATGCACAGATATATGTTATTACACTAGTATCTTCTCTATCTCTTGCCATACATGGATTTTAATCGAGTTCTTCTTAAATTTATTCAGTTTCTAATAGAATATAATCTTGAACATCAATAGGACCTAATCTTTGGTCTACACTTGGTGTTATACATTTATTATTGAATATGCAGATTATTAATTAACTTCGATGATTAATGATAATATCACTTGGTTAACCAAGATTAAATCCAAATTAATTGAAGATGATAGAGAGATCACTATTGAAGAAAAAAGGGAATTTTGGAAGAGAGTAGGTGTTCTGAAAAGGTTGGATAATCCAGATCCGGTAGAGATTGTCTTGATGTCTGAAATCAGAGAATTGCTGCATCAAGATCGCTTCGGAAAACCCCGTCCAACATCGACAGTATTACTCTTATCAGCCTTTGCAGCATTAGGGATTGTTTTATCAGTGATTTTGATGTCAGAAGATGAGACTATTTGGTTGGGAATAATAATTTCATGGACAATGTTATCTGTATTGGCTTATTTGTACTGTTGGATTACTTACGTCGATAGAGTAGGTAAAATTGTTGTCTATTTTTTACTTGTATTTTCAACAGTTATTTTGGATCTCATCTTGTTCTATTTTAGTAAATCTTGGTTTTTAATTTTTAATCAAATTGGCCTTATTATTTTAGCTCCAGCGCTCTATCTTCACGGAAGGTACATTGGTGGTTTAATATCAGGAATAAAATTCGATGGTGTTGTTCGAGATATATATTATCTCGTGACAATGAAAATCAATTATCAGAGTTATCTATCAGCAAAGCCAAATAAACGTCAATGGATATTTTTTGTGGGAGGAATTGGAACTGTAATTAGCTCTTCAATTGCAAGTTTAATTGCTTTACTTGTATTTGGCAACCCATATTTGTTTATTTTTCCATTCGCTTTATTCATAGGAGAGTTATTTGATTATGCAGTACATGATGGTCGAGTTGGAAAGGGTGAATTTCATCACCTCAGACGAGAGCATCGAATAATTAAAGATTGGAAAAAATCACTCAAGACAGAGATTTGATCTTAAGGGCTGGAATTATATGAGAAAATAAAGGCTCACCCCGATTAATTTTTACAATAAAATTTTCGAGTATTTATCATTATTAAGAGAATTATTTCAATAATATGTTTATAACTGCGTAAATTATTCTTTTATCAATAGTTTGTGTAGTAAATAATACAACTGAGTTTATATACGTTTGAATGCCATAGTATTATATGACGAAAGAATACTTAGAACAACTAAAGCAAGAATACCTACGGAAGAAGATGTTTGCCTCCAGATACGATGAGGAGGAAAGGAAAGAGATTTTTACTTTAAGGAATAAGATCAACGTTCTTGAGTCATCTTTGTATCCTTGGAAATGAAAACAACACTTTGAAGAGCCATATTATTATAAATTTTCGAAACAAGTCTTTAAACTTCATATTTATCAAACTAATAGGATGAAGATAGAATATATCACCTAGTTCGGGAAACGCTTAAAATTACTAGTTTTATCCGGTGCTAATGGGTAAAATATCCGTATTAATTGGTTCGTTAATAATGTTAGCGGCTCACACAATAACATATTCTAATATCACATTATTTGGCATTACTGTGAATTTACAAAATGTCACTGGATTCTTCTACATTTGGACTCAGATAGGAACTACCGGAGCAGGTGGTGACACAATAACTGATTCATTCAGTGGCTCATGGTTAGAGGAAGGTGACATCTATGACAATTTGTTTGGTAACCCGATTTATGGGATTATAATCATGGCTTTAATACTCGCAGCATTAGCCTTAGGGTTCATTAAAGAGAACAACAAAATATCTGGGATATTACTTATTGTTGCAGGTACACTATTATTGGTATTCAGATATATTGAACTAAACGATGCAGATTTGTTTTTCTACAAGAGTGAAACTGACTTTGACTACGTTGAAATTCCGCTTGGATTCATTGCTGGAGTAATAACAGGGTTATTGAACCTCAGATCATCATGAGCCATTTGTAATTTATTTTGTAGTTTTGTTACCCCCATTACAGTAACAATTTAAGTATGTTTATATACCACCAGGGTAGTAGTGTTGTTATGAAGTCCCTACAACTAGATCGATTAAAAGAAGAATATCTAAGAAAAAAAATGTTCGCCGTAGATTACGATGCACGTGAAAAGGCAGAATTACTAGAACTTAGAAACAAAATAAATAATTTAAAATCAGGATTATGAGTTTTGGAGTCAATAATCCTTCAAAGATATTTGATAGCCTCAATCGTAAAATTAAATATAGTCAAAAAGGTATACAGAGCATAAATATGAAACTCCAAAATCTCACCAGATATAATAAATCTAAACCTTTCGATATTAAAGATGAGACGCCACCACGGGATGAAAATGGAATCACAATCCGTGATGTTTCGTTTTCAAATACAATCGAGGGAAGGGTTTCTGCCTATCTTGTAATACCCTCAGGCACTGGTCCATTTCCTGCAATTCATTTTATTCATTGGCTTGAAACACATGCTGATGATTCTAACAGGACTCAATTTTTACCCCATGCAATAGAATTAGCCAAACAAGGATATCTATCGATTTTACCTGATGCTTTTTGGTCCACAACCCCATCGAAATTCGAAGAAAACCCAGTGTTATGGTGGAAAACCGAGGTTGAGTATGATACTGAACTTTGTAGAAAGCAGATTGTCAACCTACTAAGAACTCATGATGTTTTATTTCAGAGAGATGATGTAAATCAAGATAGGATTGCTTTGGTGGCTCATGACTTCGGAGCAATGTTCGGGTCTCTTTTAGCTACTTTCAATAAAAATTACAAAACTTTTGTATTCATGGCTGCTACAGGCAGATTTAGTGATTGGTTCAAATTTGGGTCGAAATTTTCACCTGAGGAGATGAAACCCTATATTGAATCCATGAGTTTTCTCGATCCGGTTACCAATATTTCTAATATTAAAGATAAAAAAATTCTATTTCAATTCGCAGATGATGATTTTTACGTACCGAGGGATAAAGCCTTAGAGTTATATGATGCTGCAGGCGAACCCAAGGAGATCAGATGGTACAATGCTAAACACAGCATGAATGAATCAACATTTGTTGAAATGAAAACATGGGTCAAAGACCAACTATAATGATCGACGTGTATACAATTATAAATGTGTAAGTGTAATTATTATTTGTATGGATTTACCAATTTTCCCCTTGCCTGAATTGGTATTATTCCCAGATGTAGTGATACCATTACATATTTTTGAACCCAGATATCAGAGACTGATCTCGGATTTACTGAAGAAAAAAGAGGAATCTCGCCTATTAGCTTTAACAACTATTACTGGACCTAGTAACAGTACTGAATTCGATGATGCACCATTTCATTATATTGGAACACTGTGTAAATTGATTGATTATAAAGAACTCCCTGACGGTCGAAGTGATGTTTTTGTCCATGCGGTTAGTACAGTTACTATTGATGAAATAAACTTTTTAGATACTACTACCCCTTATCGTCGAGCAATTGTGAAACCAATAGATCCTGACTGGAAGATTGAACATGAATTTGCCATTAAAGATCGAGTTTTAAAATCTCTTGAGAACTATACTTCTATCAGAAGACTTGAAATCGTTGATCTAGATAAACTAAAGCTGAGAGAAATGGTAAATTTATTGTCATATGCACTTCCACTGAGTGTTGATCAGAAATTTAAATTATTAGAAAAACCAAGCCTGCAGGAACGAGTTGATTTACTCATCAACTTAATGGATGTTAAGTACGAGCTAGTTGATTTTTCTGATAAATATAATGAAGATAGTTTACCAATAAATTAATTGGAAATTACCTTGCTGAGAAATTAGTCATGTGCTGCAAGTTTTCGTATGACATTGAGACACATTTTATGTCGGTAGTTGCAGGTAAATTAAGGGCAACCATGCACATTCCGAGACAATATCCGACAATTATTGACTATCTAATATACCCGAGAAACAACTAATTAACACTGGTTTCTAGGGTCAACCCCTGAAATTCATAATATGTAGCATACAACTCGCGATATTTATCGTTAGTTTCTATCAATTCAGTATGTGAGCCATCTCCAACAATTTTACCTTTATCGAATACCAGAATCCTATCTGCATTAACTACTGTTGACAATCGATGAGCAACAATGATATTTGTTCGTCCTTTGAATAAATTCTCAAGACTGTTTTGTATCAAACTTTCAGTATATGCATCAACAGAGGCAGTTGCCTCATCTAAAATTAAAATTGAGGGATTTGCAACTAATGCTCTGGCGAAAGTGACAAGTTGTCTTTGACCTGTGGAAAGTCTAGATCCTCGCTCTCGCACATCAGTATCCAGTCCTTCTGGTAATGTTTCAATGAATTTATCAAGATGTGTCAGCTTTACAGCATGTTCAATATCCAAATCCGTTGCATTGCTATTACCATACAAGATATTTTCACGTATTGAACCACTAAATAAATAGGGATCTTGTAAAACAATTCCTAAGTTGTGCCTATAAGCCTCAATATCCATTTCATGTACATTAATTCCGTCTAACAAGATGCTCCCGTCATTAATTTCATAGAATCTGGCAAGAAGAGAGACCATGGTGGTTTTTCCTGCACCTGTATGTCCAACTAATGCTACTGTTTGCCCAGCTTCAATTTTAACCGATAGATTCTCATATACAGTTTCTCCTTCAGTATAATAGAAACTGACATTTTCGAATTCCACTGCACCTTTTAGTTTCCCAGGATTAAGATCCCCTGTTATCATGACACTTTCATAATCCAGCAATGAGAATATTCTTTCAGTAGCAGCGGACCCTGCTTGAATTTGAGCCACCTGCTGGCTCAATTGAATAATTGGTCCAAACAATCGAATAGTAAAAGAGTAAAAGAGAAATAGATCACCAATCGAGAGATCACCAGCAATAACTGACTGGCCTCCAGGATAGATGATAATGAACATTACAAGTACAGTTAAGAAATCAAGAATTGGAAAGAACAAGCTAAATGTATATGATAACCGAAGCCCAGCTTTGATATTATCTTGATTTATGTCAATAAATTCTTCCCTGTTTTTCTCTTCACGATTGAAACCCTTAGCTACTGAAATTCCAGTTACAGATTCTTGCACAGCTGCATTTACAGCAGCACGTGTTCTTCTAACCTCTTGGGAATATTTTCTGAGGTATTTAGCAACAAAAAAGATAATCCCCACAATGAAGGGTATAATTAGCAAAATCCATAATGTAAGCTTAACATTGATAGTAAACATGATCCCAATCATGACGAAAATTAGGATTACGGATGAAAAGAAAGATGCAAAAATATTAATTAATTGACCCATCCTATTTGAATCATCCATTACTCGAGACATAATCTTCCCAGTAGCCATTTTATCATAAAATCCTACATCAAGATCTTGGAGTTTATCAAACATTTCTAAACGAACTGAGGAGATAGAACGAGCAATAACTATCCATTGAATCCTAAACATCACAAAAAGAATTACCCACTCTAAAATTGTCCCCATGAAATAAAGCCAACCAACGCGTTTAACGAAATCATAATCTGGAGCAGATCCAGTGGTTTCTAGTTCATTTAGGCCATTTCGGATTATTAGGGGTATTGCAATTGCGATCGCAGAGGTAGTAAGAAGTAGAGTAAACAAGGTGAATAAAATATTCTTTTGTTCAGAGGCATACCCAGCCAATCTTTTGATGGTATCTTTTGTAGAGTACTCTTTATCAAAAAACGCCTTTTCGGCTTTATTCATGGTCCTCATTGACATTATTCATCATCCTCCTTAATTGGTGGCAATGGAAGATAGCCCTCAAATATCTGCCTGTATGGCTCAAAAGTTGAAATTAACTTATCATGCGTCCCCATCGTTACAATTTTACCCCGTTCCATAAAAACAATATTATCTGAATTTTTAAGGGTAGATAGCCTGTGAGTAATAATAATAGTAGTACGATCTTTTAGTAACTCACCCATAGCAGATTGTATCTTGGATTCGGTCTCTGCGTCTACTGCTGAAGTGCTGTCGTCCATGATTAGGATCTTTGGATTCGTAACAAAAGTTCGTGCCATAGCCACTCTTTGTCTCTGACCACCTGATAATGTGATCCCCCTTTCTCCAATAATTGTATCATACCCATCTTTGAATTCGGTGATAAATTCATGAGCCTGCGCAGCCTTTGCTGCATTGATAATTTCTTCTTCACTGATATCATGAGCCCCATATGCAATATTGGCCTTTATCGATGTGCTGAATAAATAGATGTCTTGCTCAATTATCCCTACTATCTGACGTAATTGATTAAGATCAAGATCGGCAATGTTCATACCATCAATCTCGATGGATCCCTGATCAATATCATACAATCTTAGTAGGAGCTTGCCCACGGTGCTCTTTCCACTTCCTGTGGCACCTATAATTGCCACCGTCTCCCCGGTTTTAATTTTTAGAGTAAAATCATCTACTACTTTGTAATCATTTTCTTCATAAGAAAAATTAACATTATTGAAATTCACACTTCCATGAACATGATCTAGTATTATTTCCTTGCTTTCTTGCAATTGTGCCTCTGTCTTCAGTGTGGTGAAAATTCTTTGGGCTCCAGCAAATCCTAACATTGTTGCATCAAGCAAGAAACGTAAAATACTGGTTGGCCAGAATAACAACCCTGTGAGAGTAATAAAAGCGATAAGATCACCGATTGTAATGGTTTCAACTGGAACTGAGAAGAATCCCAAAATTGAGAGCTCTGATTGTCCATTAGCTTCTGCTTCGATTATAGATACACCGAAAAGAAAAATTATTGATGTAACAAGACCCAATAATAATGTGGGAATGAAGAATGCTGAAATCGCCCCTCTTCTAATTAAAATCGATTCGTAAGCACGAATGTCTTTCTCAAATAATTCTTTTTCTGTATCTTGAGCACTAAATGTCCTTACAACGCGTATTCCAGTAATATTCTCTTGAAGCATGCTTTGTATTCTTGCTAGTCTCTCTTGACGTTCGAGAGAAACTGGTTGGAGACTTTTTGCATATCTATACATAAAAAATACATAGAAAGGCAGGATAACAAGAAAGACCATACTTAATGTCGGGCTGATAGTAAACATTGCAATTGCTGCAGCTATAAAACCAAAAACAGCACCAATAACCGCTCGAATTCCTGGAGATACTGCGAATGTTAAATTTGACGTATCTTGAGTTGCCCGACTCATGAGATCTCCAACTCGAGCTTTGTTGAAGAAATCCATGTTTTTCTGGGATAAATTATCGAATAATTCGAGCCTAACATGCATTTCTACATTCTGTGATACCTGTTCATTCAAGATTCCAGCAATGTAAGTTAATATCCCTCTTGTAACCCCAAATCCAATAATAATTGTGGCGAACAAGATAAGTTGATCTGTGTCTTTGTTGGGTATGGCATCATCGATTGCTCTCCCAAACAACAGAGGAATAGCAGTTTGAACGGCGATAGCAAAAATTGTCAGGATCCCAATTATAACCAATTTTTTTCTAAAAACAGTTACATGACCCCACATCCAATATTTATGAGATTTTTCATAGTATTTACTATCTAAATAAGTTGAAGTTGTGGTTTCATTCATCTAAGTATCCTCAAGTTCTACCTGTTCACTTCACCAAATTGGTTTAATAAAGACTAATAATGAGGAAACTAAATTAAGCAAAAATGAACTTGAGATTAACAATGAAAAATAATGATTTTTCCAAATTACTGGGTTGGTAATATTAAGAAAATAAACCCTAGTGTTCCAGCTTTGCATTTATTATTCTTTAAATATCAGAAAGTCATTCACTAGTAACGAGATTCTATTATCCTGTCTATATCTCGTTATGTGATTTAAGATGATAAAGAAAACTCTGTTAAGCCTATTATTGATGTTTATACTTTTCTTACCCGCTGCTCAAGCTGATGTTCCTACTGTGTCTAAGTTCAGTTATTCGGATGATCTGAATGCTGGAGACAAATTTGCATGGGAAGTAAGTTCAACCTATTCATTACAAGATCCTCTCTTTAAAGATGGATCCGTTATTACTTTGGAAGTTCTTAAGGATCTAGCCGGAGTAGAATTCAGTGGAGATTTAGAATCCAACGAATTAACGAATTATTTTAGCCTTGATTTTGGAAATTCAGCATTCGTCTCTGGTGAGGAAGCAATCAGTGTGGTTGTATTCCCTGATTCTATTACATTAGGAAATGGTACCACTTTGGATCCTCTAAAAGGATTTTGGGTTGAGGTACTAATTGATCAAGTTGATGTTTCTGATGGAGTAGTGGAATCTACGTCTGTTAGTCAAGTAGGAGATATTTTGACTGTAGAAGCCACGATTACATACACTATTTTTGGGCAACCAGTAGAATCAAATATTTTGGCTAAGATTAATACTCTACTAGGAATTACTGAAGAGTATAATTTGGATTTGAAGACTTCTGGTGGGACACAATCACTTGATGTTGTGAGAGTTGAAGTAACAGATGATACAGCTACATCAACCCCCGTGAATAATGATACTTCTGAAGAGGATGATGAATCAGCATTACCCTTAAGCTTGTATTGGATGTTAGCACCAATATTAATGATGCCTATCCTAAAAAAATATAGATAATAAATATTTCAACACAAGTTAAATTGCTCAAGTTACACTTCTAAATTTACATGGTATGTTTATTCAAAGGATAGTATCAAAACTATTTTTTCACTTCACAAATTGTGTCAGTAAGAAAGTATGAAGTTGAAAGAAAGTTGGGTGAGATTAATATTGAGATCAAACAGCGTACTGAGGAGTTAGAGGTTAAAAAAGCAACCGTTAATCGAATTCGGACGGCAATTCAGGACACCAGTAAAGAAAAACAAATCCGTAAGCTTGAAGAGGAAGCTCAGAAAGCTGAAGCTGAATTGATGGAAGTACAAACTTCACTTCAACAAACAGAAATTACATTAAATCAATTAAAAAGCGAGCAAGCTCAAATTGTTTATCCCACTTGTCCTAACTGTAAAAAACGAGGAAACATTTTTGTGTTTCAAGCAGTAGCAACTGAAACTACAATAAAGGAGCATCAATTAAGTGAGAAATTACTTGCAGTAGGGACTGGAATTATTTATTGTATAAAATGTGGACATATAATTGGAACTGCAAATCGAGAAAAACAGAAATAGAGAAATCAAATTAATGAATTTATTGCGTATAGTCATGGCTATGCGCGATTATGATATGATCATTACGAGTTACTATCCAGATTGTGTTGTTTTAGACATGTTATATGATAAAATTTCACTTATTTGTTTTGGATATTTCAATAAAATGATCCAAAACACCAATGGAAGCAGATGGTCGAGTAACCAGTGTAGAATTCCGATAAATGATAAATCAAAGTGAGTCAATAAAGAAGTAAGTAAAATTTGATTGAATATTGACCAGATAACTAATATCATCAGTAAGACGTCTAATATTGATTTTTGATTTTTAAGATCCATACGATTTTACTGAAATTTGGTCTTATAAAGTACGATTGAATAATTGAATGAGTGCTAAGCAAAAACTAAACAAATCAATCGTCAATCCAAAGAATTCAGAAAGCATTGAAATAATTATTTAAAATCTTACTTTATCTTGCCAAAAAGGTCTGCTATTCAAAAATCACTATCCAAAGTAATAGAAGGGGAAATTTATGTGGATGAGGTATCTCGAAATCTTTGGTCAACAGATGCATCGATGTACCAAGTAGTCCCCACAGCCATCGTCACACCCAAATCAGTGCAAGATGTAATCAATACTGTAAAATATTGCTACGGAAACAATATACCTATCCACCCACGAGGTGGAGGGGCTGGATTAATTGGAGCTTCGATTGGAGAGGGAGTAGTAATTGACTTTACAACACATATGAATGAAATGATTGAGTTAGATCTGAAAAATCAATATTTCAAAGTACAACCTGGTAGAAAATTGGCATTGATACAGCAGGAATTGGCTAAACACAATTTATTCTTACCACCAGACCCAGCATCTGCTGAATATTGTTCAATTGGAGGCAATATTGGCACTAATGCTGGTGGATCCCATTCAGTTAAATATGGTTTAATGGCTGAATATACTGAAAGTTTGACAGTTATACTAGCTAATGGGGAATTAATATACACTCGACCATATAATCTTGATGATCCAGAATTTCAACTGATTAAAAAATCGGAAACCTTGGAAGGTAAGATATACAGAGAAGTGGAACGGATAGCAAATAATAACAAAGAATTAATTGAAAATAGCTACCCAATAGTGAGCTATAATATCGCTGGGTATGAATTGAGAGAAATGGTAAAAAACAATCAGATAGACCTTACTCGACTATTCGTGGGAAGCGAGGGCACATTGGGTACAATTGTTGAAATTAAAATGAAAATTTTACCCAAGCCAAAATACTCAATGCTATTGATTGCCTATTTTAATGACGCTCTAACTATGGGAAAAGCGACATATGAAGCAGTTAAAATGGGGTCATCCGCAGTAGAACTTATGGATTATCGATTGATGGCTGTTCTTAAAACGAGGGAAGAGAAATTAACAGCAGATATTCCCAAATCAATGCAATATATGTTGGCAATAGAGTTCGACGGTAATGATCAGACTGAAATTGAAAATAATATTAATCAAATTAATTCAAGAATAACAGTTGAAACTAACTTGGCATTTAAAACCGAAATTGCAAAAACCAAAGCCCAGCTGTTAAACTATTGGAAAATCCGAAAACTGGCGCTCCCCCTTTTAGGTCAAATTAATGACAAAGGAAAAAGGATAGTACCTGTAATTGAAGACGCGTCAGTCCCTCAGAAGGATTTGGCTGAATACCTGGAGGAAATAATTCTTGTTATGGAAAACAATGGGGTTCCATTTGCGATGTATGGTCACGCTGGAAAGGGTCTTGTACACATAAGACCACTTGTAGATTTAAAGAGCAAAGAAAACATTGAAGCAATGGTAACTGTTTCAGAGGCTTCATTTAGAAAAGCAAAAGCATTGGGTGGGACTATGTCAGGGGAACACGGTGATGGAAGAGTTAGAAGTATATACATTAGAGAGCAATATGGAGAAGAAATGTATGATCTACTTGTGAGAATTAAAAATGCATTTGATTATAAAAATATTCTAAATCCAGATATAAAAATTACAGAGAAGCCATTAACTGAAAATTTGAGATATGATGAGAGTTATGAATATGTAGAGAATCATGATAAAGGATTATTAATCCACTTCCAAGAAGGAGAATGGGAACATGAAATTGAAATGTGCAATGGTTGCAGTAGATGTACTTCAATGTCAAATACGGTAAATATGTGCCCAATCTATAGAACAAGTCAAAAGGAAACAGCAACCCCCAGATCAAAGGCAAATGCATTAAGAGCAATAATTTCAGGACAATTGGATAAAAACGTCGCATTAGATTCTCCTTTCATGAAAGAACTGATCTTTAATTGCACTACATGCCAATCCTGCACGATAGACTGTCCAGCAGCGGTTAACATTCCCAAGATAGCGCTTGCGTTTAAAGCAGAATTTGTTGAAAAAGAAGGTCAGCCAATTAATGAATACCTTTTGGGCTCTATTCACCTAGTAGGGCGAATCCTAAGTCCAATTTCTTTTTTCACTAACTGGTTCATGAATACTCGATTTTCAAGATGGATGAGTGAGAAAACGGTTAAAATCACGAGACATCGCAAATTACCTCAATTCGCAAGGAAATCATTCATTAAATGGTACAGAAAGGATTACCTCCCGAATCGACCTCAAAAATTAAAAGAAAGTGTAAGAAAAGTAGCGTATTTTGTCGGGTGTACTGCTAATAGGACAAACCCCAACATTGGTAAATCTCTTATTAAAGTTCTTGAAGCCAATAATATTGAGGTTGTGGTTCCTGACCAAAAATGTGGTGGACTACCTATGTTTGCCTACGGTAACGTAAAACGAGCGAAAAAATATATTAATTACTCAATAGCGAAGTTTATGCCGTATGTGGAACAAGGATATGACATTTTAGTAACTTGTTCATCTTGTGGGTTATCCCTAAAACAAGAATGGAAAGATCTACTTGGAACTGAGGAAACTCAAAGGATATCTGACGTAACATACCACTTTAGTGAGTATTTGCTAAAATTAAAAGAGGAAGACCTATTGAATGAGAATTTTAATTCAGTTGATCTATCAGTGGGATATCACACACCATGTCATTTACGAGTTCAAAACGAAGCCAAATATGCATCGACAACCTTGCTCGAGATGGTACCAGATGTAAAGGTGAAAAAAATTGACCAAGGGTGTTGCGGTATATGTGGTTCATGGGGGTATAAGAAGGATAATTATGAAGCATCAATGGAGATTGGTACAGGATTATTTGAAGAATTGAAATCTGATGATATTCAAAAAGGTGTAACTGATTGCCCCACGTGCACACTCCAAATGGAGCATGGAACTGATAAAGAAACATTACATCCAGTCGAAATTCTTGCTTTGAGTTATGAAAATCAAAATGGTCATTGAATTTCATTTGTTAAGAAACATATCGTCAAACATTAATTATTGTATAAATCACACCCCCACTGTAATCAGCAACAAGCAGATCACCATTCCAATTTAGGCCAAAAGTGGATATCCTAATTTCGTATTGTAATACAAATTTATTATCAACAACCTCAGAATCATTATATTTGACTCCCCAAATTTTACCAGAAATATAATCACCATAAATGTAGTATCCATCCAAATTGATCAATTCATCTCCATGATAAACATACCCACCAGTAACAGATATACCTTCAGAATGCGAATATTGAGCAATAGGATCTACATAATCTCCGCTACAGCTAATAGATAGAAAACAATCATTGCCCTCTTTTTTATCCCAACCATAATTCTTCCCTTTATCATTAGGAGTAATAACGTCAATCTCTTCTATACGATTCTGACCTACATCACCAACGTAAATATACGCAGTTGCAGGATCTTGACTTATTCGCCAAGGGTTTCTAAAACCATAGGCATAGATTTCCTCCCGATATCCATTGGTATTATTGTAATATGGATTATCTTCTGGAATTGTATATGATATGCTATCAGTCACATTAACATCAAGTCGTAATATAGAGCCTAGGAGGGTCTTTCTATTTTGTCCATTTTCATCAGGATCATTTGCTAAACCCCCATCTCCTAGAGTTACATAGAGAAAGCCATCAAGCCCGAACATAATCTGTCCAGCATTATGATTCTCATATGGTTGATTAACCTCAAGAATGAGTTTCTCTGAACTTAATAATGGTAAACCGTTTAATGGTTTGTCTACAGTAAATCGTGAAATCACTGTTCGAAGAGGTGAAGATGCAGTATAGTCAACGTAAAAATATCCATTGGTTTCAAAATTGGGATCAAAAGCTAATCCAAGTAATCCTTTTTCACCCCCCGAAGTTACAATATTTTGTATGTCTAAAAATGTCGATTTTAATGGATCTGAAGAGTTATGGCTTACAACTTCATGAATAATACCTCGTTGTTCAACCACAAATAGCCGATAGATTATGTTTCCGGAATCATTTATACTCGTGAATTGAATATCTACGGGTTCAGAAAAGATTAGATCACCAAAAGATGGTTCTAGGTCATAATCTTCAATGATTGTGCCTAAGTCACCAAAGTATAAAGGAAAATAAGGTATGAGAATTATTGCACCTAATGTTATGATTATTAAAATAATCACTAAAACTTTTTTTTTCCTCACTTTCATTGCAACTCTCGTTTCACAGTATAAAACAATTGTATTCAGTCAAATTAAAAATCAAGGAATATGTGCAACTAAAAAACTCAAATTACTTCTTACTGATAATGCCCTATCCCGAAAAACAATGTTAATAATGCGCTTTTTTTACCTCACAACTTGAGGATGAAACGGGATTATTACGAGGTACTCGGAATATCCAAAAGTGCATCCCAAAAAGAGGTAAAGAAAGCTTATCGTAGTCTAGCCAAAAAATATCATCCAGATTCTGCCCGTGATATGACGGTAAAAAAGGCCGAAGAAGCATTCAAAGAGATAAATGAGGCTTATTCGGTTTTATCGAATTCGAATAAAAGAAGAATGTTTGACCATGGAGGTTTCAGAGGGAATTATAACAATTTTCATTCTGGATTTACAACTTATTCAAGTACTTCAAAGCGTGATCTAATACGAAACAAACTAGCGAAAAATCAGTCCTTTTCAATAAACCAATTTGCATTTGAGTTACGTGTAGAGGTAAGTAACCTTACCAAAATGTTACTGATTATGATCAGAAAGGGATTAGTTAAAGGGAAGATTCTCAAAGGACAATTTATTCATAATTAGTTGATTTATTCAATAATTCAATTTTATATCTGAATCACTTAACTTAAACATCGATAACATTTATTGGAGTTATGAAAATTGATTATCCTGTAACGGAAAGAATTGATCATGAAGATAACTATCATGGGAATTCTGTTAAAGACCCATATAGATATCTTGAAGATCCTACTGATGTCAGGAATCAAAAATTTGTTGAAGAAAACAACAAACTAGTCAATAATTTTGTCGATTCTGAGGATGTAGAGTACTTTAAACAAGAATTCGCAAAATATTACGAAAATGATGAGTATTCTGTCCCAATAAGCCGAAATGGGAGATATTTCTATTGGCGTAAACAGGGGTCCCAACTTCAACCCATCATATACATGAGAGATGGCTTGGATGGGGATGAAATCGAAATTATTGATATTAACAAACTAAGTGACGATGGTACGACATCAGTGATGGTTCATTCTCCAAGTCCTGATGGGAAAATCTATGCAATGAGTCTTTCAGTTCATGGTTCTGATTGGCAAAAAATATTCATTAAGAATCTCGTGACGGGAGAGGTCTTGGAAGAGATGAATTGGGTAACGTTCCCGGAAATGTCTTGGAATAAAGAAAGTACTGGATTTTATTATGGTAAGTATCCAAATCAAGATGGTTTACCTCAAGAAGAACGGAGAAGGTCAGAGAAGACGTATTTTCACACAATAGGTACATCTCAACAAAATGACCAATTGATCTTTGATCCTAAAAACAAGGAGGAAGAAACTTCCTCCGATGTGTCATCAGATGGAAAATATCTTTTCATCTCGGTTAGTGAATCAACCCTTCCAGAAAATAAATTATATTTTAGCGATATTAAATCAAGCAAGGAATTTACCCCGATTGTAGATTCTTTTGATAACTGCAGTTACAATGTAATTGATACTGTAGATTCAATATTATACATCAGAACTTCATGGCAAGCCCCCAAGAATCGCATATTAACAATCGATCTTGATAACCCTCATCGTAAAAACTGGAGAGAAATTGTCCCAGAGAAAGAAAAATTGATGCAACAAGTTGAATTAGTTGATGATAAATTAGTCATTAATTACCAAATAGATGTTAAACACCAATTAGAGGTATTTGATTTAGAAGGAAACAAAATTGATGAAATTGAGTTACCTACTCAGGGAGCGTTATCCTCATATGATTCATATGAAAATCCTTTAACAGTGAATAAAGACAATAACGAGATATTCTTTGGATTCACCAGTTTTCTATATCCAATCACGGTCTATCATTATTCCTTAGAAGAGCGAAAATTAGAGGAATTTTTCTTATCAAAGCATGAGATAAGTTCAAGTGATTTTGAGGTCAAGCAGATATTTTATGATTCTAAAGATGGTGCTAAGATCCCGATGTACGTAGTCCATAAGAAAGGAATTGAGTTAAATGGATCGAATCCGACTTTTCTTTATGGATATGGAGGGTATAATATCTCGATTATGCCTGAATTCTTTCCAAGAATAATTGTTTGGTTAAACCAAGGCTGGGTATATGCTCAAGCAAATTTGAGAGGAGGAGGGGAATATGGTAAAGACTGGCATGAACAGGCAATATTAGGAAATAAACAAAATGTCTTTGATGACTTCATTTCTGCAGGAGAGTGGCTAATAGAAAATAAATACACATCTACTGATAAATTAGCGATTAATGGTAGAAGTAATGGAGGTCTACTTGTAGGGGCTTGCATGCTTCAACGTCCTGATTTATTTGGAGCTGCAGTTCCACAAGTAGGCGTATTAGATATGCTTAGATATCCAGTCCAACCTGATGCTGGTAGATTTTGGACCAAGGAATATGGAAATGCTGCTGAAGTCGAGGATCATTTCAATTTCCTTATCAAATTCTCACCATATCACAACGTGAAAAGTGGAGTTGAATACCCACCAACGCTGATAACAGCTGCGGAGGGGGATGATAGGGTAGCACCAATGCATTCAAAGAAATTTGCTGCAGCACTACAATATCATTACAAAGGTGAAAATCCGATTTTTCTCAGAATCGAAACAAAAACAGGTCATGGTTTTGGTAAATCTACTGAACAAAAAATAGAAGATTTCAGCATAATGTTTGCTTTTCTGAAAAAAGTTCTTGAGACAAAGAATTAGAACATTCAAACTCTGAGAATTAAAATAATAAATTAAAATTTTTAGATAATTTGCGTCAATCGAAAAATTTAGAATCTAGATTATCGAAAGTTGTCGAAGGAGAAATTTATACCGATCAGATTTCACGGCATCTTTGGTCAACTGACGCTTCCATGTATCAGGTCAGATCTCAAATGAACAATGTCCCGAGAACATGGAGATGGAAGGGTTCGAAGCATTTACATCAACGAATTATATGGAGATGAAATCTATTCATTGTTTGTTAGGTTAAAATCGATTTTTGACTACAAGAATATTCTAAATCCTGGAATGAAAATAGCTCAGACTCCAATTACAGAAAATTTAAGGTATGATACAATTACAAATGGAACAGACAAAGAGACATTGCATCCGGTTGAGGTTCTATCTTTGAGCTACCATGGTGACATTTAATCTTAGTTTTCGATCAATCTATGAACAAACTTTACCTCTACTATGGAATTACTCCATTTCTGAATTCCAATAATAAATTTCTCTCATCAAGGGATCATTATCCAAATCATCAACTGATAAATTCAGCTTTACTTGGCTTTGTATTTCATACGACTTAATATACTCATTGAAAGATGACTCATCAATCCAATTTAGTATTAAAAGTACAATATTTTCATTATAATGATTCGTGAACATGTTATATCCTAATATATAGTCTTTAATGATTTGTGGGAAGTTTGAAAGTATGTTTTTCTCGAATTGTTTGTAGTCCTGGACATAGATCCTTAAAATTGAATAAAACTCACTCCTATCATTTTCCAATTCAACAGTTTGTTTTTTATTAACATTATATTCAACATAATCTTGGGCTTTCATCATTTCGTTAACCTCAGGATATGTTTCTAAGACGTTCTCAATATGTTTCCTGCAGGCTTGGAAATTAGGAAAACGAAAAATAGTTACATAATAATCCTCTTTATTCAAATATTTGAAAATACTATATTCTAAAACCCCATTCTTGCGTCTCAACTTATTTTTGGTTTTGAAATGAGAAATTAAATCACTTTTGTTCCAAAAAAATTTTTCAATGTTATAATGTTCAAAACCTAGTTGAGACATTTAGATATATGAAAATAATTATATTGATTAATAAATTGGGTAATTGACAACATATCAAATACCTAATTTCCAAAGATTCGGAAAAATAGTTCATATTATTAACTTTGAAATTGTTCAATATCCATCAATCGATCTATCATAGAATTTCTAGAGAGAAAAACGGTTGGCTATTAATTATTTGGTGAAATCAAGAGTTACTGTTGGTTAAGTAGGTGTGTTAGATATGCTTCGATACCCAGTCCAACCGGATGCTGGTAGATTCTGGAAAAAAGAATATGGAAATGCTGTTGAAACTGAAGATCATTTTAAATTTCTCATCAAATTCTCATCCTATCACAACGTGAAAAGTGGCGTTGAGTATCCACCCATAATAATAACAGCTGCAGAAGGATATGACAGGGTTGCACCAATGCATTCTAAGAAATTTGCAGCAGAACTTCAATATAGATATACAGGTGATAATCCAATATTGTTAAGAATTGAAACCAAAACCGGGCATGGGTTTGGTAAATCTACAAAGCAGAAAATAGAAGACTTCAGTATCATGTTTGGATTTTTGAAAAAAGTACTTTAAGCATAGTTGTATTTTTAATTAGAAATTACAAGTTTCAATTATTTCCAGATGGTGAATTGTCACCTATCTCTTTTAGATAAGTCTCAAACAATAAGGATTCATCAATTACTTCCAGTAATATTTGGGTCAATTTTTGATAATTTATGACACCTAAAGGCTCTAGAGAAATCACTTGAACAAATTTTCCATCCTCAGTACTTTCTTCAATATGAATTAGATTTTTATCTTTCATAGCTCTTGTATGCGTACTTAGATCCGACCAAGAGAGACCCATCATTTCCCTTAACTTTTTGGTGGCAACAGTTGTATGTTCAATTAATATCCTACACATTGCCAATCTCATGGGATGTAGTAGAAATTTATAATCATAAAGTTCATGAGGAATAACTTTATCGAGCTCTGTACTAATTTTTCTCTTGCTGATGAAATTTGCACCAATTATGTAGTAGCTATCAGCAGAGCTGCCAAATATCCGACCAATAATATTTTTCGTATTTTTAGGTAGCTGATGTGCAAGATCATTGCCTGATATCAGTTGAGAAGTTTTTCCTAATATTGATTTAGTTTTTAAGAATAGTCCAATACTAGCAAAACTTACGATTGATGTTAGGACTATGCCAACAAACCAAGGGTTCAATGTAGGGAAAGTTAAATCCTCATTAGGATTTACATGATCTGATGTTGATAATTCCCAAACTTCGTTTGTAAAAATAAAATCACCACTTTCATCAACCTTCAGCCCTCCGATGTAGATTGCATTCTTATCTTCAAGATTGTAAATTAAACTCCCGAATACATATGAGTCTGATAATGTTGATGATTGTAGTTGCCATAAAGCAGTGCTATAGTCAAATACCCAAGTCCCACCAGAAGCGAGTACTGAATCATATCCACCATACAGTACTATCTGATCATTATTTGCATCAAAAATAATGGAATGCCCCAATCCATTCAAAGGTCCTGAGTTTGTGATCTCAGAAACCCAGCTATTAGTATTATAATCAAAGATCCAAAATCCCATATTGGAGCTCTCGATTGGTGCTTCAAGTCCAAAGAGTATTGGTGAAATCTGACCTCCAATTACAACCATCTTTTCTCTTTTTGAATCATACACAGCTTCAGTTCCGACGGTAAATTGGGTAAGATTATTTACTGTCAAAAATTGCCAACTATTTTCACCATAATCATATCCCCAAGTATCGAAATAATCGATATCACCATTACTTCCACCGAATAGAATTGTTTTTTCATTGTTGACATCATAAATCATTGAAGAATAAAATCGCGGATCAGGAGAAGTAGTTGGAAATCTTTCAGTCCATGTATTTGATAAATAATCGAAAACCCATAAATCTCCGAATACAGAAGAATTTGATCCGGATATTTCACTTGCACCTGCAAAAAGGATGATTTTATCCGCTGCCGAATCATATATCATTGAATGAAAAAATCTCGGTTTTGGACTTATTGCGGGTGTTATATTAGTCCAAGTACTAGTTTTATGATTGAACATTAGAGTATCTCCATAAATCGAATCTTCAGAGACGCCCCCAAATAAAATGTAAACGCTAGCCGATTCATAGTAAACCATTTCTAGACCGGTACGTTCTGCCAATAAATCAGATGATCCAAGTTGTGTCCAAGATACTAGTTCATTATTGATGCCCTCGGCTTCTGTGTCAACAGGAATAGTTGTAGAAATACTAGCACCGGCACTTTCCGTAGTTGTTTCTACCACAATTGTTGTAGTAACATCAGTTGATGATATAGCAGTAGTGTTCGTTTGATTGAGAGATAGATTTGATTGAGCTGTAGATTTTGCTTTACTTGCATCATTAGGAGCAAATGAAAAACTAACAATGATTAGGAGGGCTATAATAATGTATATATGATATTTTATAGATATTTTTTGCCACCTGGAATAAATGAAAGGGATCGAACAGCTACCCTTCTATTTTGCAATTGATTTTATACTTATAAATGTTAAAGAACTCGGACGCGCCGAGTAGTCATGTGTTAATATTAAACTGGAAATTAAGAGTTCTTTCTTATTTTTCTTAAAATGGGAACAAGAAGAATACTAACGATCGAAAACATCGAAACTGGAAGTTCTAATTCGACGTCAGGCGTTTGATCATTAATAGATTCAAAACTAAATTTCATTTCAGAATAACTGACAAAATATTCGTCCGAATAATGTGAGACCTCTTCAAAACTAAGCATAACACCTGTCTTTATATCCCATCTTACATCAATTACAGACTCTGACCTGCTAAAATTATCATGATAAATTTGATCTGCTTTCAGATAAAATACTCCATTTTCAATCCCCAAGTTTTCAAAATCGCCGAATTCACCTTCATCATCCAATTTCAACTGGTGTTCAAAGAAATTATCAGCATAACCATTATGAACTTTGACTGGTATGATCATGATGTAAACTGGGAAGAGATAATAATATATTTCCCCATCAATTCGGTAGTCAAAGTATCCATATGTTGGGGATGATTCACCTTCCCATTCATTATCAAACAATGGGTCTTCCAAATTTAAAGCATTTAGATCTTTTAGCACTTCGATTGTTATTAATGAACCATTGGTAATTTTGTCGTAATAACCACCTGTTTCTGTTGTTGTCTCGATAACGGTTGTAGTTTCATCATTCGTCGATGTCATATCAGTAATAGTAACTGTAGAGGTAGCAGTATCATTGAATTGGGAAGTTGTTGAATTTACCTGAAGGGTTGAAAGAGTGTAATTTTCCCCATTCAAATATTCATGGTTTTCAATAATTGAATCCATTTTCCAGACGAATTTATCTCCTTTGTTGATAGAATCAGACCATGAATAAGTTGTTGATTCCTGCCCACTGACCCCGGCTGTTAGCAATATTACCATACTAAGTGTAACTAAAAAATAACTTGTTATGTGTTTAAATCTCATATTTTTGATTCTCCTCTTGCCTTCCATAATTTGGACCACAAGTCACAATTGTTAATCGATCTTGTCAGTTAAAAGGGTACAAAAACTCGGGAATGCCGAGTAAATCGTATTATTTAGTACATAATGCCTACAAAATGGTTAAATTGAATAGTTGATTATAATACAATATGGGACAAAGGGCTAATGAGATTTCAAGTGAATTTCAAACTAAAATTTCTGATCAATTTGCAGCTATGGACATTAACGATGGTTTCATTTTCTTAACTGGGATAAGTAATTACATCACTAAAGTCCTTAATGAATTGATTGGGAATAGTTATGTAGAAATTGCAAAACAACTTCGAAATGATGAATTAAGAATAGATGATGTCCACAAATACGTAGCAAAAATCATTCATGTTTTGCAAGTTGAAAATAAAGCACCGGATAATCTTAACAAAACAACCCAAGATTTATTTGAGCTAATAGATCAACTTGAAAAGGACAGAATCAATCGGATCGGAAAATCTCCTGAACAAGTTAAGATATTGGTTCAGCAATATTTAACCAATTTGAAGGATTTTGTCGTTGAATAATCTAACAATGAATATAAGATTTCGAAACTAGGTTAATTAATCTTCCAAATTTTCACTTTCCTCAACGATTTTTTTCGCATGATCAATATATAGATCCTTCTCTTCGGGACTCAATTGTCGATAACGAAGTAGATGTCTGAATCTAAAAGTAGTATATTTGTACACTATTAAACCAGTTAATCCTGCAAGTAGTAGAATTCCAAAGGGAATTTCTGGGGATTCAACCACATAGTCATACAATTTTTCAACAAAATTTTGTGAGCTTGTATTGTATTCATAACCTGCCATTTCCATATATTCTATGGATTTAGTCAGATTGTATTCTGGTACAGCTAATGAATCATCAAAACCGGATATTGTGTATGCAATTGGTAGAATTCCGGGATAAGCAACTCCCCCAAAAATCTCCTCAACAATCTTTTGACGGGGGATCGCATGATTCATGGCTTTGCGTATATAATTTGCTGCTTCTGGAGCAGATTCTGGATTTTCTTTACCTAATGGTGTGTCTAATCCTGTACCAAATAAAGGGTGATATTGATTAATTCCAATCATCTCTACCCAACTAGAAGGAGAAATTGCAAAACCTACTTCAGAGGTATTTTGTAATATTGAAAAATCGTGCACATTATACCCACTTGGTGTGTCGATAAAATCTATGGGATCTATATTGGTGACACGACGAGGGATAATTAATTGATTATCCCCCGATTTAATATATTCAATTTTGTCCTCAATCTTATTAAAATAATTACCTTGATTATCAATAAGCTCAACAGTTATTTTTGTTGGATATTGAGAGCTATCACCCCAATAATCAACCTTTCTTTGAAATATCATGTGAGCGGTTTCATAATTGACACCGTCGAATCCTATCTCATATACTGCATCAACTAATTCATAGGGTCCGGTACCAAAACTTAGAGGAGAAGACCCGTTTTCCTTCATTTGAGAATATATAATATCACCTGGGATGCCCTTAAAACTGGGATTCGAATGGTTACCAAAGATATGTATTGGCAGAATTTTCTCTGTTAAGAGAGAATGGGGAAAACTATGCTTCTTTTTGAAGTTAAATTCGATCGTATAGTTATCAATCGCTGTAATGGAATCAGGGAAGAAAAATTCATTCAGAATGTCAGAATTTGGATTAGCCCCGTTTATTTGCACATTTGTATTCATATAGGATTTATATGATTCAACCACATCATAACTAGTCACGGTTTCACCATCATTAAATTTAACATCTGATCGCAAGGAAACTGTGGCTTTTTGGAAATCATTTGTCCAAATCGGTTGACTTTCAGCTAGAATAGGTATGTAAAGGTCAGGACTATTAATATCTCTGACGTATAATCCCTCATATAACAAATTTTGTATGATTTGAGAGGTAGTATCATGTTGAAAATGAGGTTGGTTAGGTGAAAAAATATGTGGAGTTAAATAGACGGGGAGCAAATCGTTATATGGTGCCCAGATGTTTAGTTCGGGACCATTTAACGAAGTTAATTGAGACACAAACATCGGATTCCCATATTGTAATGCTGTCAGAAAACTTAGGGATGGAGTTAAGGTAGGACTATACATAGTCAAGTCAGCGCTATGTGTTATCGATAATATTGGGAGCTTTTCATACAATATTTCTTGCAGGCCTTGAAATGTAATATTTCTAAGTGTAGGATCGGCTTGAGTAAAAAATTCATTCAATAATGATAAATACTTTGCGTCGTCAAATCCCACAAGATCATTCCCCGGGTAATCATCCGCTATATCTTTGGTTTCTGGAATATCAGAAAAAGGCGAGTAACCCACACCTGCGAGAGGAAGTGTAAAATCATAGGAATCTTGATTTATCCCAAAATATGCCAAATCAAATCCTCCTTCTTCATGTATAGAATAATCATCAATTGGGTGTTGAAGTACTCTTGGTGCCCATTCTTTTCTAAAATCGACTGTTGTTATTTCAACTGAGAAACCTATTTTACTGAATTCTTCTTTTATCATTTCCAGAAAGGCTATTTTTTGATCAACATGCCCACCATCTTGAACCAAAATGTTAGCACTAATGTGATTGTCTGTTAAATTTGGTTTATTAGTTTGAGCAACCAAGATAATCACATTGAAATGAAAAATTGAAATTAACAAAATAAGTGTAAGTACCAAGGTTCTTCTTATTTTCTTTCCCAAAAATTAACGATCCCCAAAATGTATTTTTTAGATTACTATAATTACAATCAATTGCAGTGTTATAAATCGTTATCTGAGTCAATTTAGTTCTGTTAACCATTATAAAAATTATAAGAAAAATTGTAAATCTAATCGGTTAATTTAGTCGTTGAATAGCCTCCTAAAATATACATCTTAGATTCGTCACAATACTCAATCCATGAATCTTTCATCGCGACTGAGAATTTCACCCAGTCCTTCATTGGTTTTCCTGTTCCCACATCATATGGTAATCCCTGCCCGTTGGACACAAGTTCAGTCACCCTTTTTGGACTTAACTTAACAACTAACTCACCCTTGTAAAACATAACAAACAACTTTTTACCATATTTTATCCCTTGAGCCCCAGAACCTGAATTAACAATTACATCTTAATCATTTGCAAAGTGGTCTTTCACTGAGTCATAAACTTGTGACATTCATCTGAGAATACGGGGCGTTTTACTTAAAGTTTTTCTGTTTTGCTTCGAGAAGGGAATAATGTACATTGTAATGATGAATGAGAGGGCCTACAAGTGAATAATTAGGCGTAAGAAGTTAATTTTACAATTCTAAATCGAAAACAATTTCATCAATCATGCTAATTAATTCTTCTCTGTTGTATGAATATGGATGATTGTAATTTAGTTGAAGTGCTTCTTGTAAGGCTTTTCTGATAGTCATATTAGCCTGTTCTTTGTCAGGAACTACTAAATAACGTGGTTTGGGGTTTGTGGAAGTCAACGCATCTAAAACTGCCTGTGCCACTGGCAATGGTGTTGAGGCTTTTGGATACTTAAATTCATCCTTAATAATATTCTCAAAATAGTTTTTAGCCATTGGATACATGGTTTGCAAATATTTTTCTGGAGATTTCTTCACAGTTTCATAAAATTTATTATTCATCTCAGAGTCAAACTCACCAGATTCAATTATACTTACTGAACATCCAAAATCAGCTACTTCGGACCTTAACGTATCTGAAAACGAATCTATCGCACGTTTTGACATACTATAAGGGCCCAATAATGCACTTGAGAGAATGCCAGATACTGACCCAATGTTAACAATCCTCCCCTTTGACTCTACTAACAATGAACTGAATGCTTTAGTTACCCGAAACGGACCATATACGTTAGTCTTCATGTGCCAATCGAAATCATCTTCTGAAACCTCAGTTAGAGGTTGGAGACCCATAACACCAGCATTGTTAACCAAACCAAAAAGACCCCTATCTTCTGATTTTATAAATTCGAAGGCAGCACTTATTTCGTCAAGATCATTTACATCAAGTTTTACAGATTTTACATTTTTTAATGAATTCAAATCATCCAAATCTTTCTGTTTTCTTGCCCCTGCATAGACAAAAAATTCATTATTTGTTAAAACTTCAGTAATAACCCTTCCAATTCCGGTGCTAGCTCCCGTTACGAGTACTGACCTCATTTCCTTAACCTCAAATTATTTGTACTTAATATAATCTATATAATTTCTAAGTCATTTAGGTATGAATTTCTAGAACCATTTTTACAATTTTCTTATTTTTTGTTTGTTCAAGTATTTCGAATCCATATTTTTCGTATGCAGCAATCGCAATTGTATTTTTCTTGTCTACATCAAGTGATAACTTCGAACATTTATTTTGAATTGCAAGTTTTTTTACATGTTCCAATAGCAATTTGCTCAATTTCCTTCCCCTATATTCTTCGTAGATAGCAATAGATTCAATATAAAATTCGTTAGGTTCAACTCCTTTAAGATTAATTCTCATCAGTTTTAACACAAATAAAGCAAATAGTAAACGTATGATTCGCCATCCCAAAAGGTCAGATATTTTGTTTTCGGATGTTTTGTTATTTTGAAAATGATACTCATAGCTATAAGCTGTAATTTTCCCTAGAACAATTCCATCACTTTTTGCAAAAGATGTAATTTCATAGCTTGGAATCGTATTTTCTTGTAAAAAGAGACGTTTAAGCAATGAATAGGATTTGGATCCATAGAGAAAACTGAAAAATCCATCAGCGGCGATTTCGGCAAGTATTGCATAATGATTAGCATCGATATCTGTTTTCTCAGCTTGGACTATGTGATATGTTTGAGCATTCTCTGGAAGAGTTGTATTCATTGAAATCGGTTCTACTTATTACAATTCAATTTGTTTAGTAAATAATACATTGCAAATAACCGTTATGCATTGAAAGGAAATTACCAGACAAGGATAAATTTAGTAAGAAAAATGGTGCGCACGCCGGGATTCGAACCCGGGTCACGTCCGATCAGCGTTTATGACCGTACCGATCAAAAGATTGGCAGGGACATATACTACCATTGTACTAGATAATGTACACAACATTATCCATCTATACTACATGCGCACCGTAGAACAGAGACATAGAGATAATTCTATGTTTGTACTATACATTCTCCATATCATTATTTTAAAACTTGATCGATAGTCTCGCTAGTGCGTTATTAAATCCTAAACCAATGATACACCGATTTGTAATGATACACAATATTCAACGTTTACACTTATACTAATTATTTATTCTTAGAAATAAGTTCAGTTTGATTGATCTTTACTATGAATCTTCTCTATACTTCTTTGCTTCATCTAAGTATCTGGAAGCCTCTTCTTTTTTCTCCTCTTTAGTTGGTCGAATTTTCTTTATCCTTTTGGTTGCAAAATAATAGGTAATTATTCCAATTATCAAACCCCCTAGTACAATACCTGTGTAAAGCATGAGATTGGGTTCCGTTTGGGAATCTACTGATAATGGATCATTGAACGGACATGTGTTATAATCAAAATATAATTTATCCATGCGAGGATAACCATTAATGAATAAATCAGAATCAAGCCCCTTAATTTGACACCCCACGGGAATGTATTGATCAGGAGAGATGATTGCGATGTCAACAACTTCAGTTTTCCACTGCTCCTGTATTTCTCCAAGTGTAGCATATTTCAAAGTTAGATCTGATTCAAAGACATAAGCATCAATTAAATTGTCGAAAGCGGAATTGTTGTAATTTTGCCAATTACTTCCATCAGGAGGGATCTCATTTGATTTGTAAAGGCCAATCGGATCCCAATCAATATCCCAATTAATGCCAATAAATATCAAATCATATCCACCACCATCAAACAACGGAACACGGGTCATGCTGTCATTGTATCTTAAAATTGCTGAGGGTTGTGGTACTGTTACTACATCTACCCCAATTCCTATTTTATCTAATTCATTATAGAAATTTTCTGCGTATTCTAAACGTAACGGGCTACTACCGGGTATTGAAACCTTGAATTCAAAGAAATAATCTTCATATCGCCCATCTGAGTCAGTGTCATTAAGCTTTGAATAATCATAACCAGCAAGCTCCATATGAGACTTAGCAGTTTCTATATTGAATGGAAAAGGAGCAAGTACAGGATTGTAACCATTAGATGCTGGTGGAACCATGCTTGCTACTGAGCGTGCTGTACCACCATAAATATCTTGTATAATTTGTGTTCGATTAAATAAATGTGCTAGAGCTATTCTTACTTCCCTCGCAGCAATAGAAGCTTGACTCACATCACTCTCACCAAGTGGTGTCTGAGTTCCTGTGCCAAAGATTGGATGGTCGTGGTTAAGCATTAAGGTTTGAACAAACAAACTTTTTGCAGGAAAATTATTTGATTGGGGAATATCCGCAAAATTCTCTATTATTACATCACTTGCAGGGGCAATAATATCTATATTTTGATTAGCTAAATAATTGACTAGAAATCCCGCTCTGAAATCTTCCTTAATATAATTAAACCTTATCTCATCTATTAACACATTTTCAACATTCCAATAATATGGATTTTTTTCAACAATTAAATTTGGGAATATTACATCATTAGGGCTCTCATCTTGCCACTCTACCCATCTAAATGGCCCTGCACCTTGATTAAATTCAGCTCCTTTCCACCTGCAGTACAAATTATAGCTTGCGTCTGTCGCTGCGGCTTGACAAGCTTGAGATGCTTCCTCATAAACCAGTTTTTCTATGATGGGAATGTGTGCTATTAAATTTGGAAATTGAACATAAGTTTTGAAATTGAAAAATAATGTGTTATCAGTTGCTGTTATCCCACCATCAATTAATAACTCCCCAAGTGAATGACCAAGGACATTTGCAGCAGCATCGTAAGAGAAAATGACGTCTTCGGTCGTAATTGGACTACCAGATGAGAAAAACAGATCTTGTTTAAGTTCTAGACTAAATGAATTATTCTCATCCAATGTTGTGGGCATACTAACAGCTAAATCAGGTACCCAAACATAGTTATCACCATGTTGCTCTCTATTCAGTAATGATGCATGTAAGGAACGATGTATTTCGAGATTCCAAAAGCCATCTGTTACAAATGATTCTCCTTCAAATAAATTCCTCAAGATGTAATTCAAAACTCTAGTCCCACTATTAAGTTCAAGTTTAGCATTTACACCTGTTTGATTCCGTGAATTTGTTTTTATCTCATCAAAGGAGACTGTAATCGAAGGTAGAGAAGTAGATACAAGAATGCATAATAGAATTGACAAAAATTTTTGTTTCAGATTATATCCACCCAAACTTATTCTGATCTTACAAGCTTTGACATATAATCCTTTTTGATCAATGAAGTATTAGTATAAATATTAAACCAAAATCAGAATATCCTACTATATTTTCTTTTATTTCATCTTATTGAAACTTGATCGATAGTCTCTGTCGACCATTTACAAATACTATTACATCATTTCTTTATCGGTTATCCATGATTTATCCAATTCAATTTCCCGAATTAATCATTATATCACCAACATAATTGTAAAATTTTACCCATGAATTCTTCATATCCTTGGTAAATGAGTCCGCTAATAATAAATTAAATGTGTACAGAAATGATTCAAGAACTATCGGGTATTGATAATCCTGTACTTTATATTCGACATGTTTAGCTCCCAATTCAACAATTTTTTGTCTGACATTTTCGAATTTAGTTATGGAATTTATGGAATCGATAACAAAGGTCAGTGTGTCAATTAATTTCCATCCTTGACTAATTAAATCTGTCTTAAAGAGAGGTTTTGATATAGGGTCAAGCTCGAATAATTTATTATAAAATATTTCGGTTAAGCCCCCTCTATGCATAATTGCTAGATTCCAAAGCTTTTTGACATTATGTATTTCTAGTTCTGAAAGATCGATCTTATCCAATATTTTCAAGTAACCTTCGTCCATTATGAAATTTATCATTTGAGATTAAATTATATACAATTTATAGTTATTTTCAAAAACAAATATTTAAAATTCCATTCCCTTATTCTTTTAGTAATCACAAAACAAATTCAACAGCTGCCAAAGCATGTAGAAGTGTGGTATCGAAAACAGGTATTATAACATCAGCTTCCCCAATTAATAACCCAATTTCTGTACAACCCAAAATCACACCTTCGGCTCCTTTTTGTATCAAATTATTTATTATTGTAATTAATTTCTCTCGAGATGAAGATTTAATATGACCTAATACTAATTCTTGGTAAATTATATTGTGAACCACATCTCTTTCATCTTCATCAGGAATTATTACATCTAAGCCATGTTTACTTGCTAATCTACCCTTGTAAAAATCCTCTTCCATTGTGAATTTTGTCCCCAGAAGTCCGATTTTAGTTATTCCAGCAGATTTAACACTTTCAGCAGTTGGATCTGCAATATGCAACAGTGGGATATTAACAACTTGATCAATGCCGTCAGCCACTTTATGCATCGTATTAGTACAAATTACAATAACATCAGCACCTGCCATTTCCAATGTAACTGCAATATCCTTCATCAATTTTCGTAAAGGAACCCATTCATCATTGGCCTGCATCTTTTCAATTTCGTCAAAATCCACAGAAATCATGATACTCTTTGCGGAATGTGTACCCCCAAGCTTCCTTTTTACTGTTTGATTAATGACCCTGTAATATATTGCTGAAGATTCCCAACTCATACCACCAATAAGACCAATGATTTTCATTATATGAGAGTTATTGGTTAAAAATAAAAATACAGTGATTCAAACATCAAATCAGTTGGTAGAAATGTATCAATGCAGATATTACACTGACTTAAATATAAATTATGAAATATTTTACTACATGATCTCTAAATCAGAAACACAATTACCTAACTTCCCGGACCAATATTCTGATCAATCATCCCAGGATCCACCTGAAAGAGGTAGTTTGAGGAGTTTAACTCGAATTTTGGAATATGACATTTCAAATCTCAATCCGACCACAATTACAAATCACAAGAAACGAATTTATCAGCTTGCAACTTTTGCAGATATTACTAAAATCCAAATACATTTTCGAGGATTGGAAAAATTTACCAAAAAATATGAAATGCTATTTGGTTGTTCTTGGGATTCAGATGATGATTATCCACGTGAAAAAGAATTCTTTGATTTGTTAAATATGATACAATCACAGTCCAATGTGTCTTCTCGAAAGTATGATATTAAGCTCGTTGAATAGTTTTCATTCCAAATTAAATAGCTCCACCTATTCACAACTTAATTTTTATGCCTGAATCCAATTTTCCTTAAGATGCTGGCGATTCTCTCGCTTCTTTGAACAGGTATAGGCATTTGTAACATATCTCAATTTCATGACGCTTATGTTCGTCTCTCATTAAATCGGGAGCGATTGTACCTTTATCAATCACAACACAACTCAACGGCACACTTTCCTTACAAATACCACATTTCACCATATTGGCTTGTTCAGCCATTGCGTAATACTACACATACGACAAAATAAGGTATATGTATGAGTTTTGGAAAAATAAAATGTTGATATGGATAAATCGTTCAATTCTTCAAGATGTTTAATAAAGTATTAAGAACAAAACACATTATATTTTACAGAATGAGGATGTTGTTTTGGTTCCTTCTCTTCACAACTATGTTGAGTGTAATGGGAGAGAAGCAAGGTAGCTTTGCCTTTTCCTCTGAAAACGTCGGGGTCAAAACAGGTGACAGAATAATCCACGAATTGGTTCAATCGGGTCAGGATCCAATTGATGAACATCTCCAAGTTGGAGTAATACAAATTACTGAGGTGACATTTATCCCTTCAAATATTGGGGATAGTAATGACATTATTATTACTTCCTTTGAAAGAAAATATCAAGCAAACCGGTTATATTATTCTGAGGATAGAAAATTAAATTTATCTGATTTTGGTTCAACGATAATTTACACAGACTGGGCATATTGGAAAGATATTTTTAGATCATTATATTCTAATGATTCAGACATCAATTCTATACTTTTAATTAATTATGTTGAAAGTAATGACACAGTCACTTTTTCGGCCAAAGGCACCGATGATAAGTCCAATTCAACCCATGAAATTGAATTCATAAATGGTTTTGACTTTACATATGAAAAACAAACAGGTGTACTTGTAGAGTATTCCTGGTTTAGTGCACATAACATAACTGAAGGAAACAACATATTTTATGAGTTAAATTTTGAAATTAAATTTATTCGAATCCTGAATGAGCCAAATTATGCAATTACAAATAACGAAGGCATTAATGTACAGATTTCTTATCAAATCATAATATTGATGGTTATTTGGATTGCAAAATTTAAACACAAAATATTCAGAAGATAGCATGTAAATCGGTAAGCTAAAAATCATACTAATATGGAACAATTGGAGCTGATATCCATCTCATCCAATGACTATCCAATTACTGAAATTAGAGAACAATTCCCGGGATTATATAGAACGTATAAAGGACGACCAATCAGTTACTTTGATGGACCTGCTGGCAGTCAGATGGTTCAGTCAGCAATTGACACAATGGTTGATTATGTAACCAACAGTAACTCCAATCAGGGCGGGAGCTATATAACTAGTCAAGAAACTGGAGAGTATGTAGTTGAAGCCCGTAAAGCAATGGCAGATTTCATGGGGTTTGATCCAGATGAAATTGCTTTTGGACCTAATATGACGACTTTAACATTTTCAGTCTCAAGGGCTTTGGCCAAGACATGGAAAGAAGGTGATGAGATCGTTGTAACAGAATTGGATCACCGGGCTAATGTTGATCCATGGAGAATAGCAGCAGAAGAGCACGGAGTGACTGTACGTTGGATAAGATTAGATATCGAGACTTTCACTTTAGATTTAAAGGATCTCTCACAAATTATCAATGAAAAAACCAAATTAGTTGCAATTGGTCACGCATCAAATGGAGTTGGAACTATAAACGATGTCAGAAAAATTGCTAAACGAGCCAAAGAGGTCGGTGCTCTAGTAGCTGTAGATGCTGTACATTCTGCACCTCATGTGGTAATGGACCGAGATGAGCTGTTAGCTGATATGGTATTTTGTTCATCCTACAAATTTTTTGGCCCTCATGTTGGTATTGTTGGTATTCGAAAAGAACTTTTTGAAGAACTAGATGTATACAGATTAAACCCCGCTCCAAGCGATGTTCCTGGAAAGTTAGAGACAGGCACTGCAAATCTTGAAGGCATTGCAGCTCTAACTCCAACAATTGAATTTGTTGCAAGTTTGGGAGAAGGGGGAACGAGAAGAGAAAAAATTATCAACGCGTTGCACATAATTGAAGAGTATGAAGACATGTTGGCTAATAAATTACGAAATGCTTTGGCTGAAATACCAGATGTAACCATGTTTCAAGCAGAAGCGGATGTGAGGAAAACACCAACAGTAGCTTTCAGAATTAAAGGGTTTTCTCCTGAGGAAATTTGCGTTCATTTAGCTGAAGAACATACGGTTTTTGCGGGAAATGGCCACTTTTATGCACAAACCATTGGAGAACTCCTTGATTTGAATAATCAGGGTGGCTGGGTTAGGACAGGAATGGCACCCTATACTTCTGAGGAAGATGTAGATCGTTTGATTTATGGAGTAAAGGATTTAATTTCTAAATCTAAGTAATATTATCATTCATACAGAGGCAATTGATCAAAACGCTCTAAACCTAGCTGTTTTGCAACCTTCAACCAATCGATTATTGCTTCATGATTTCCGATTTTATCATTTTCAAACTGGAAAACATCGACTCCAGTCATTATTATTTCATTATGAGTTGCTTCTTGACCCAAAAATACATTGATATGTCTCCCTTTTGCTACCCACTGTGTGATGACTTGATTCCCTTCGGCAACAATATTATTGGCTTTTAAGCTCATATCAGCAAATGCTTGGGCAAAATCAGAGTATGCTTCAATCTCTTTATCTGGGTCTACACAGATCTCGCGAAATTCATTAAGATTACCTGTAGAATAAGCATTGTAATACCTAACTACATATTCCTTCATTGCATTCAAATCCATAAAAAAAATAAGTTAATCGTAAATTTTAAGGTGTTCTCTCAGATTTACAATTGAATGTATTTTTCGTTTCTGAATATATTCAATTCTGAGGTAATAATGATTATTGAATTATTAAGAAAACTTAGGACACTCGACCATAATTATTTTGTATATA
>JAAFKL010000272.1 GCA_021399405.1 Candidatus Heimdallarchaeota archaeon
ATTAAATTTTCAAACATAAAAGGGGCAAATATTATTGCTTTTGCAACGGATGGAATGGATGGTTCCTCACCTCAGTCATGTTATTATATTAACGACAACACTTATGGGGCATTACTAGACATATATGAGCTTGATTTAGATTCACAGCAGTATAACATGGGTGAGTTATTTCAAAAAATTAATTACAGTTTCAAAACCAAGTCAACAAATATTAACTATGCAGATATCATTTTGCTTATCAAAAAATGATTATTCAGGTTCAAAGCCTTCACTAAAAATCGATTCAATATTTGATAATTCAACTTTAAACGCTTTTTTGAGCTCATTATACCACATTTGACAAGCATCTTTTACAATTTTTTCTTCATCTCCAATTTTATATGTGTGCAGAGCCAGCCAATAACCAGTTTCGTCGTTTTTGGGATGAGATTTGAATCCAATTTCAGGATACTTTGCTCTTACGTTTTCAGTTATGTCAATGATTCTAGACTCACCTACACCCCTAAGATTAAATCCATATTCAATCATTCTATCATCTGAATTAAACTGATTACTGATTCTTGGAATTATTTCTTCATTGAGTATCGCATTCATTTCTCTTGGTACACCAGGTAATGAATAAATGAAGATATCTTCTTTTTTAGTTTCAACACCCGGCGCTGCACCTTGGGAATTTGGGAGTGCAATACTTCCCACTGGTAACATAGCCATTTTTTCCATCGATCTAGAAAAATTTTCTTCTGAAAGATTATACCTCAATTTCATCATTTTTACAGCAGCAGCATTAAGCTCTAAATCCATTGAGAATGCTTTACTAATTATTTCTAATTGGATATCATCATGAGTTGGCCCCAATCCTCCGGTAATTAATATTATATTTGGATTTCTTTGTACAATTTCTTGGAGTACTTCAACAGCTTGTTTCAAATCGTCTCGTACAGTAGTTTCTCTCAGAACTTTGATACCTATTTTTGTTAATGCTAGAGCCATTTCAGTCGCATTTTTGTTAATAGTTCTACCAATTAGTAATTCATTTCCAAGACAAAGAATTTCGGCTGTAAATTCCATTAATCTTCAATCTCGAAAAATACTTATATGTTATTAGATCACCGATTAGGATAACAGAGTACATATCAAAAATCACTTAAATTAACTATGAAAAAATATATTGTGAATATAGGATATATATTAGGACCTGCAGGATCTGGAAAATCTCAACTCACCAGATCTCTTTATGATTGGATGAATTCTTTGGAATATAATGTAATAACAATGAATTTAGATCCTGGTGTTGTGCGTTTACCTTATTCACCAGATATTGATGTTCGACAATATGTTGATTACAATGATATTGTGGATCGATATGAATTGGGACCAAACGGTGGTCTAGTAGTTGCAATGGATCAAGTTGCACTGAAAATGGATACAATTCTAGACGAACTTCATGATTTTGGTGCTGATTATGTTTTGATTGATTTCCCAGGTCAAATTGAAACAATAGCTTTCCGAAGTAGTGGTACAGTAATTATCAATGAATTATCTCATGATAATAGTTCAGCGGGTATGTTCTTGATTGATCCCACCTTAGCTGCGACAGCAACAAGTTTTGTTTCAGTTCTATTATTTGGGATTTCTGTAACCTATCGTCTCCAAATCCCTATGAATTACCTAATAACAAAATTAGATATAATTAACCAAAATAGATTAGACAGAATCCACGAATGGGCAGATAATCCAGAGTTTCTACATGAAGATTTGAGAAACGAGGATTTTATTCTTAGTTCAGAAGTTTCGAGACAAATTGCAAACATTATTATTAATCTTGAAGAGCTTGGTGAATTTCCTGCAGTGTCATGTGAAACAAATGAAAACGTGGATCTTGTTTTTGGAGCTCTTCAAAGAAATTGGAATTCAGAGGATGTATTGCAATAATTTCCTATTGATGAATATAGTCGCGCTCAACAACTCCTACTAGTGATGAAGTCATAGGTTAAAGAGTTACTAGATAACCAATTTAAGGGAATTATTTGTTCTATCAAACATCGTTTTACAGAAATCTTTTGAAGGATAATGTATTAATTAAATTGAGGCGACTTAATATTTTCGATTTTAATTTTTCAGAACGTACTAAAGATATGTCTTCGATCCTAGATGAAATTGATTCGAATGTGAAGGAAATTCAAGCAGCAGCTGTTGTAAGTGTAGAGGGCTTACCTATTGCTTCAAAATTACCTGAGCAGTATGAAGATACAATCGTCGCCGCAATGACCGCTGCAATGTTATCTTTAGGCGATAAAATTGCTTCTAATTTGGATAAAGGAACATTGGAAAAAATAATGATCGAAGGGGCCAATGGAGTTGTCGTGTCAATGGCAGCAGGTCCAAATGCTGTTTTAACAGTTTCAGCCGAAAAGAACGCACCTTTAGGCCTACTTTTTATGGAAATGGCTAATGGTGCAAAGAAAATTTCTGAGCTATTAGTTTAATCAATTTAGTATTAATTAAGAGCGATTCCTCAATATTTAATTATCCATATTTGCTTACTTCATATAGGGATTTGTAGTCCTTATATGGTGTTTTAATTTGGCTTTTCGACGGATGTTTCTAGGTCCATTATACAGAGTATATGAAAACATTCTCAGAAAACAGTTAAATGACAAAGAAGCACCTCAACATATTGGGATAATCCTAGATGGGAATAGACGAGCCGCAAAGACTCTTAATATTCCTATGACCATGGGTTACGAAATTGGTTCCAATAAATTGGAAAAAGTGTTGGAATGGATGTGGGATCTAGGCGTAAAAGTTGTCTCTGTATGGATATTCTCAACAGAAAATTTTGAACGTGATTTAGACCAAGTAAGCACTATCATGAAAATGGCTGAAGAAAAAACTATGAAAATCCGAGATGACAAAAAAATTCATGAAAGAGGTGTCCAAGTTCGGTACTCAGGAGATCTTACGAGGCTGCCCGATAGTTTACGAAATCAAATAGATATTACAGAAGAAGTGACTGAAAATTATGATAATCATATTCTCAACGTATGTCTCGCTTATGGTGGAAGAGCAGAAATTACTTCTGCAATGAAGAAAATTGCCAACCTAGTAGAAAATGGTAAGCTTGCAATAGATCAGATTGATGAAGAATTAATAACTGAACATTTATACACAAATGGATTACCAGATCCTGATCTAATAATTAGAACATCAGGATCTGCTCGATTATCTGGTTTTTTGATGTGGCAGTCAACCTACAGCGAACTTTATTTTACCGATGTATTATGGCCACATTTCAGAAAAATCGATCTTTTAAGAGCAATACGGGATTATCAAGGACGGAAACGTAATTTTGGAAAATGATAAATTCTCTTGTTAGAGCTTAATTTTCTATTTCAAGGTAACATATTGAATGAATCAACGATAAAGTATAAAGAGGAATCATCATATTCTAAATATGGAGATCTAACTTGGTTGAAAAATTCCTTGTCGAATTGTTTAGACGAACCCAGAAGCAAAAAATTGCAATAATTGTGGACGGGAGAATTGTTTCAGATTCTCTAATTGTATCGTTACCTAATTTAGTTGAAAAGCTGAGAGAAATTGGAGATATAAAAATTGCAGAAGTAATTTATGAAACTAAAATTCCAGAAAAAGATTATGAGTTCTTAACTCAAATAGGTTTCACAAATAAGGTAGTTCCGAGTAATTTAGATCTCAATCTACTCTCGCAAACTTACGATTTGATTCTATCAGATGATTCGATAGACACTTTAGTACTTGGTACTGACAATGATAATCTACTCCCATTAGTTACTGAATTGAGAAAGAATGTTACAATATTTGCTTTAACAAGCAAAGTTGTTTCTAAAGCATTTGAAGAATCTTTTGATGGGATTATCGAGATTTCCAAAATCGATGATTTTCATTTTACTACAAGTGATATTTCAGAGGTTGAATCAATTATTGGTACAAATGGCGATTATTTAACATCTGAATCATCAAGTCGGTGGGTCGCTGGAGAAGATGATGCAAATATTAGTCCGATTTCAGATGATCTTGAAGAACAATCAGATTTGGAAGAAGAACTAAAAATTCAAGATCATAGTAAAAATGGGATGAAATCTCATACAACAAAAATCAAAAAACCTATTGAAAAAGAGAAAGATGCTATCACAAAGAAGAAAGCAAGCCCCAAGACGACAAAGAAAACCGCCAAAAAAATTACAAAGAAGAAAGTACAGAAAAAAAGTACGAAAAAACCATCTAAGAAGAGTTAATTCTTCAAATTATCTTGCTTCTACTTTATCAGTTTTATAAACTTGTTTCATAATGATTTCACGTGAAACTGCTTGGAAAGCCTGTTTTATCCCAATTCCTTTTGTAGCAATTGTGTTTATAGCTAAAATATCATTGTTAAATCCCAAATCCTTCAACATATCCTCTCTGGTCATTACCTCTGTTATGTCACGTTTATTTAAGACAATTACTAAAGGAATATCTCCTCCAATTTTTTCACCCAGAAATTCTCGTAATTCAACTGCTGCTTCAATATTATCTGCTTTCATTTCAGGTCTCGAATCAGCAATGTATAACAAACCATCCACACCACGCAGAATCATTTTTCTCTGATTTTTATGTCGTCGTTGTCCTGCAACAGTATAAACATCGAATAATACTGTATTTGTGGCAGAAAAGGGGCTGAAATCAAAATAAACAGTCCGTCCTGACGGATCTGCAATTGAGGTGAGTCCTCCCTTCATTAATCCATCTACACTATCATGTAGGTATTTCAGGGCCGTTGTTTTACCAGCTAATGACGGTCCAACAAAGACAATCTTAAAGTGGATTTTTCCTTTTGCGTCTTTACGCATTTATGTCACCTTAAAATAAAAAATTACTTTTCGAGAAATAAAGCATTTCTCTATAATATGAATGTTACTAACTCATTTTAATGCACTTCGGTTTAGTTGAAGATTAAATTGAAGTAATAAACTAGGAATGCACAGATTATTCGGAAGAGGATTTAGAAAGATTAAATTTACACTTGATTTTATAGAAAAATCATTAATAACTGACAAATTATAAGTTAACTGTAAACGTTGAACGAGATGATTTCTGCAAAATTAAATGAATCTAACAACTTTTCAGAAGCATCAGATTTTTTCACCATTGTGATTATATCTCTGTCTTTGTTGAAGGCTAGTATAGACTGTAATAATCCCTTTGCATGTCCTTGATGTCTAACTTTTTCACGAGTTGATAATAAATCAAGAAATATTACTTTTTCCATATCTTCTAATTCTGATGTGAGTGCCGCTGAAAGAACAGAACCATCATTATCTAGTGTCCATATAACTCCATCAAAAAGATGTAAATGTCCTCCTATTAATCTTTGAAACTCTTCTCTTCTTGATTCAGGAATATTTTCTATCTCCGCTATAACATTCATACTGTCTTGAATGTTCATATCTTTGCTTAGAGTTCTATAAGATTGGAATTTTACACCTGTGTTGGTTAAAAGTGGAGATGATATTTTCTTGTATAGTCTGAAGAAAATACCTAATTCAAATTGTTTCTTTATATGTGGGAATAATGCACCTAGCTTAGAGGATATTGCAATTTTCCTATCAGGATCTTGTTTTTGCCAATTAGAAATTTCATCTAATTGATTATTTGGTTGTGTCGTAATCAATGCGAAATTTGTTAGATAATGATCTGAATTTTCCCATTCAAAATAGAAGCCCCATTTTTCTTTCTGAAATGATATTTTTGGAAATGCTTCTGCAAATGATTGTTTTTGATTTTCGATGTATCTTAGTACATCTATTTCTAGATCCACATATGAGTAGAAAAGAGCTGCTAAAAAAAATCTCTTACCTATGGAAGACTGTTAGTCAAGCTATCATTTTTTTCTTAATAAATTTTCAATTAATAAGATCAAACTAGAAGATATTGACTCTTATTCAGTGAAGATTGTATATATTTTTTAAATAAGTCTCCTGAGTTGATTTGAAGTCATCTTGATTGAACTTGAAAACTTAGTTTCAGAATTAGAAAAATATAGTGATCTGAGTAAATCTAAGGCAGATCTAGAACTTGGTAAACTTAGATCTAAAGCAGAGAAAAGGATAAATGATACGACCAAGCGTTTAGATATTATACTTGATACTGTTATTCGGTTTAAGGAAGATGTAGAGATTGTTGATGCCAGTGCAATGGATAAATATTCCAACAAAATTTATGAAGAAGTAACTAGCACCGTAAAATCAATTAATCGGCCTACTAAGATCACACTTCGAACATTGGAAAAATATTCAGAAGAAACAAGATCTTCGTTATTAAAACAAGATCAAACTCTAATTAAATATACTAAGCTATTAAAAGGTGCAAAATATGGTAAAAGGGTAAAATCATTGTCAAAAGCCCTTGTTAAGTACAATTCTGATTTGACAAAATTAGAACGATTTATCACCAGTGAATATACGCCATCAGCGGGAATTGAGAATATTGCATTAATTATTGATGATGTATTTGATTACTTCAAAAGACTAGATGTAGTTCATAATTTAATCTTGGAAAAAGAAGAAGATATAATTGCTAAAGATCTAGAAATTGAAGATATTAAAGTGGCACTAAATCAGATACAAAATCATCCAGTAAAAGTAGAATTGAAAAACGCAAAAGAGGCACTGTCAGCATTACATAGGGAAACAGAATCTAGATTTCAAAATATAAGAAAAGCTTTTCGAAAATACGAAAATAATTTAAGCAAAATGAAAAACAAACCAGATACTACATTGCTCAAAGAGCTGTTGAAAGACATAACAATAACATTGGCGAATCAAGGGTCCCTTGGTGGAGTTTCGGCACTCTTACAAGCTGTTGCCGGTGAATTAGGTAATGCATCATTAAAATTAAAAAGGGATAGACGAGAAGCTACAAAAGCTGATATTGATGCACTACTGGGTGGCGAATTGAATGAAATTTGGAATAATAGCAAAGCAAATTATCAAAATTGGCAAGTGTTAGAAAATAAACTAAAAGAAATGGAATTAGATATTGAGGAAACAAAGATAAGTACAAATCTAGAAGCTGCTAAGCGAGATAGGAATCGAATCATTGAGCGAGAAATGCGAGATTTCGAGAAAACAAAAGAATCCACAATTAAAACAATTGAAGATATTGCAGAAAAGATAAAATCTACAATTGATCCTGAGGCTAATCTAGTGTCAGAGCTCGTTAATTTACCTGCTTGGACAATTCTTTTGGAATAATAAATCTTAGGGATCCAATAATTTAACCCACAAATTCTATTAGAAAATTCATTAAATAAAAGCTGAGATTATCGTCTTTAACACCATGAAATACTAACGTTTAATTATCATGATGAGTCGCTAAAATATAGAATAACCTAAATTTTAGGAAGGGATTATAATACTATCACGGACAAATTTTACACCGATTTTGGATTCATTATTTTCTCACGCATCAGTTACAGCAGTAGTTATCGCTAATGAGGAAGGATTTCCATTAGCCTATCGCTCACGTAACGCTTCAAGTTTTGGTGGCGATGATGCAGAAGTAGCTGCAGCACTGATAAGCTCATTAATTGGAAAAACAAAATATGCTATGGATAGAATGAATCGAGGCACTGTTAATTTCTTTACAATTGATGTTAGTAGTGGTGAACTTTTAGTTGCCTTGGAAACCGATTATGTCGTAATCGCAATCAGAGAAAAAGCCAATAAGTAAATTATTATTTTTTACCCAAATTAGATATCATGTCAACGGCTTGTTTCAATATGATACTGTTATCATAACTATCTAGTATCTTTTGAGCCTCTGCTTTATCTGATATCATACCAAATAATTCAGTTAGTTTAGGGAAAACTCTTATCACATTATCGACAATTGTAATATCTGCCTGTTGTGCGGTTCTAGACAGTGGATTTAGATCAATTGTAATTACTTTTTTATTATTTTTCTTTAATGCCTCTGTTCTATCCCCATCTTCAAGAGGAACGATGACAGTGTCTGCAAGTTTAATACCTCGTCTATCCACAATTCGTCTAAATGAAGATAACTCATCAATTGAATCATAATACTCCTCATCAAGACCCAAAAGTTCGTCTGCTCCAAAATTTTTCAAATGGGTCGCTATGGCTTCTAATCGGCCAGGTTTTCGGTAGAATAGATTAACTTCCATCGCTGTATTTGAAATATTTGAGAATTCTATCATGTCCTTGGGACAAAGTATGGCTGTATTACCGTTAATTGAAAGAACAGGATTTTTGGATAAGAATATTAATGCAGCAGCTGCAGAAATTGCCTGTAAAGCAAAATTATGTGTCTTTTCTCCAATTAGGTAATCATATGCCTCTCCCCGACCATGGGCGATTAATCCAGCTTCAGTGAGGATCTTTTTGTGTAATCCATCAATCAGTTCATGTCGTATTTTTAATGATGTAGCCCTAGGATGATCCTCTGGAATTTCAGACATAAAATCTCAAATAAGTTGTAATTTGATAAAATTTTAGCATCGACCAAATTGTAAATCCCATTAATTTTATTTTTCTTCTAACAATTGAACTGCAATCTCAGAAATTTAGTCAAGAACGTAAGGTGATTTACTAGAAATTACAGTCTTAAAACATTCAATATTATTCTCATTTAACATTTTTAGTACATGATCTTTATTGATTGGCTTAATTATTATTGCTTCTCCAATCATTGCCATTGTTGAATGCTTCTCACCAATGTTGTCTAACTGTGATATGATGGATTCAATTCGTGAAGTCATTAATCCACACGTTTCCATAAACTCTCTACCTAGTTTAATTATTTGAGTTATACTAGGATTCGTAATTTTCTTCACCTCTTCAACACAACGTATCCCAGATTTAGTTACCAGATCCATTTGCTCACTTGAAGTAAGTACATCTTTCGTACTCAGTGGACCAAGAAATCCGATTACTATCTCCTCGCTAGAATTAAAACTCACGGTTCTAGACAGCTTAGGACCTCCCTGAGATATTCTTACTTCGATCCCTCCTGTGAATTGTCCGACAACAGAACCTAGTCCAGTATGATTAATCAGTTCAGCTTTGTGAGCAAGCTCAAATAAGTCAATATAATCCATGTTTTTTTGAAAGAGGGAATTCAAAGCTAATGCTGTTCCGATTGCTCCTGCACCAGATGTTGATAGTCCATAACCCGTTTTCAGTTTGGATTCATGATTAATATTTAATTCAAATTTCATGTCGTGGATTTTCTGAAATAAATCTATCACAGTTTTAGTTACGTTACCATTGATTTCCTCATTGTTCCATAAAATTTTGGTAGTGTTACTTTCAGATATTGATGTGGTTACGCCCGATTCAAAATTAAGACCTGCACCAATGGATCCCATTTTTTCAGGATTGTTATACTTTTTTGGTACTGCAAAAAATAATGTGGCATGACCGGGTGCCCAAGATCGCGTTACCATACTTATCAACATCAATGAATTTTTTTATAGAGTACCTATTGTACTTCAAATTCCATTAAACAATAAGGATCTTTTCTTCCAGCAGCATAAAATCCGTTGAAAACGAAATTGTGATCCCCTAGTTCTGATAGACAACCTTGCCAAATACCCATACTGAAATCACATATTGCTCGATTTTCATCTCCAATATTTGGTCCACATTTATCTCCTGGTTTAAGATAACAAAATGCTCTTGCTTTAATATCCCTAATCATAGATCCTACAGCAGCACCATCAATTATCTCTTGAGTTAAAGGCTGATCAATATTCGTAAAATTTTGTTTGATTGCATGTGCAAAGAAAGTACCCAATCTTGCTCCTGCTTCTACTGCAGATGAATTATTATCAATTGATTTTTGTACTAAAAATGAGATTAATGTTGCAACATTTTCCTGTTCATCACCAGTCTCATTACCCTCTAGAGGATTTTCACTATACCAAGACTGACAAAATTCAGTTAAAACATCTTTTAATAGTAAATGTAATCTACTTAAAGGAAATTTATTTGTAAGAACCGGTAAGAAAATTTGAGTGGTGTCAATTTTGTTTAAGCCCGCAACCGGCGCAACTGGTTGGCTACCTACTGAGCTAGTAGAACTAGTCTCTCTTACTGGTGTGGATTGATCAGATACCTGAGTTGTTTCATCTGCAGCTCGTTGTTTCAATGCCTTCAAATCAATTTTGTAAATCGGTCCTGAAAGGATATCAACTTCGACATACGCATCGACTTCTCTTGATAAAATATGATATCCTAACGCTTTGGTAATTGCCGTCACAAGGAGTTGCAATCCCTTTGCGGAATTGTGATCTTGGTCCAAGTGTCGATTCGAACCGAGAATAATTTTTGCCTCATTACCAGATGAAAATTCTATTTGAGCGTTTTTCCATCCCATGGAACCCAATAAGACAACCACTTGTTCATTACTCGAATGAGTAGGTGAAGGCATGAATAAGTCTTTAATTACTGCATACGTTGTATTGATGAACAATTGTTTGCGATTTTCATCGTTAACTGAGTCTTCAGCTAAATATTGGAGTGATTTCATCAATATTCTAATGGTTTGACTTGCTTGAGCTTTTTCTGAGCCACTTCTAGTCCATGTTGTTAAACCCAAATTTATTATTACTCCTATAATCGAAAACCATCTTACTCAAATAAAATCTTGTGTTGTGCTTAAGTTATATGTTATATATAGCGTAAATTGTTTTATTATTTATTTATACTAAAAATGCAAATGAAGATAAATATGACATAAGGAAATTCTCTTAATACTATAGAGATGCCATTCTTATGAAATTTGGTAGGATTTTGCATCAAGGAAAAGAGAAATATGGTATTGTCGAATCTGGAAAATGGTATAGTTTGGTTGGTATCAATCGCAATAATTTAGGTGAAGAAAACCTTGAAGCTCTATCAAATATCAGCATTGATTTGGATCAACCTACTTTTGACTTAGCTGATGAAGAATTTAGTTGGCTCCCCCCTATTGCAAAACCAGGAAAAATATTGTGTGTTGGACGTAATTATGCTGAACATTCTACCGAGCAAGGTAAGGATCCAGAAAAAAAACCGATAATCTTCTCAAAATTTTCATCATGTATTGAAGGACATCAATCTAAAATTGTAAAACCAACAAATGCTGAATTCCTTGATTATGAGGTAGAACTCGCTGTTATAATCGGTAAATCGACTTTAGCAATGACCATGAATGATGATCCTTTAGATTTCGTTTTTGGATATACGGTAGCGAATGATTTGACTGCAAGAGATATTCAAAAATCAGAAAAGCAATGGACTCGAGGGAAAGGTTTTGATCAAAGTTTGCCTATTGGACCAACAATTGTTACATCTGATGAAATTAGAGATCCAAAAAACAATGATATTTGGTTACAAGTAAATGGTGAGAATAGGCAATTAAGTAATACCTCATTAATGATATTTGATGTTCCATTTTTGATCAGATATATCTCAGAATTAATTACCTTAATGCCAGGTGACATAATTCTTACAGGCACTCCAGCGGGAGTCGGTTATTTTATGGATCCACCAAGATCATTACAATCAGGAGATGAAGTGTCATGTGGAATTACAAATATTGGAGAATTAAGATTTACAATTCAATAACTTAAGATTACAAGAGGCTGGGTGCTAAAATTACAATATTATAGGTAAAATGTGCCAAGATTGGCCAAACAATGGATCTGGATTTAACTTTTAGATTACAAAGGAAAATAGCTTGGATAAACGCATTTAATGCAGTAAATACTGTCAACAAATGGATAATCCCAAACAGGATTGCATTCAATATATATGCATATTTTGCAGGTAATTTCTTAAGTGAGTAATCAAGAATAAACCATCTAAAAAATAATTCTTCGATGACTACAAGTAATAATACAACTATGATAAGTATTGTTGGTTGAATGGAATTCGGATCAACCACAAAAATATTTGAAGGGGGAGCGAATGATAATAATCTAACAACTAGTAAAATTATGACTCCAGTTAGTAACATTAGAATCAATGTTTTCAAGGTGAGTAATGCATTGTTCCTCGAAATTGTTTGTTCACCGTGCGGGGAAGGTATTACATTGTAATACCAAAAAACAATTGGCAAAGTTAATGTAAAGATCATGATGACTCCAAATGTAACAAGGATATTGCTTGTAAAATACAATGCAAATAATCCAAAAATTGGTAAAACATTCCAACCCGTTGCGAAGAGTGCGAAGCTTTTTGCTCCATGAATAATAAGATCTCCTTGTGGTGAGCTTAAAGTTTCTAGATCCATTTCATCTAAGGATTTAATTGATATTTTGATACTTATAACACTTAATATGGCCAAAATCCCAATGTAGATAACATAATGATACCATCGAATAGATATTTCTGCAATTATTAAGGAAGTAGGAATAATTGATAAGGCAAATGTAATCACATAAAACACTAGTAAATTTATAAAATTGGTTAAATCTTCTTCATTATCAGCTGGATTAACCATGTAAATAGCTAAGCTTAGGGTGATAAGGGTTATTAAAGTTGTAAATACGATAAAAATAACGTTAATTCTAAGAATTAGACTTAACTGACTGTTAAAAAAAAGAATAAGCATCAGGATAAGATAAGTTGGTAATATGATGAAACTAGTCTGAAATATTTTAGCAAAAATGAATTTTCTTGATCCTTCTGGGGCACTTTTGATGAGTGTAAATAAATCCCTATGTTGAACAGTGAAGGAAGAGATTTGTATAAATACAACACTTGCTGCTGAAATCACCAGTGAAAAAATTAAAACTGCTGCTTCTAGATTTTCTGTAAAAAATGGAGAAGATTGGAATAGCCCCCTGGAAGATAGGGCAAAAGTCATGAATACCGTAATTGCAATCCCCAAAGTGATTCTCGATATATGCTCAATATCTCGAAGTGAAGCGGTCAACATTAATTTCGTTGGATTTTGAACGGTTTTTGGGACCACTTGCATTAAACCGTTGATAAGAATGTATTTTTTACCTTCTGGATTAACTGTTACTTTCCGTATTTCTTCATCGGTAAGATCATACAGATAATTTGCAGATTTCCATCCAATAATTAGAAACAAAAATAAATATATTAGTAAACCAAATGTTGCAGTTAAAGGGCTAATACCGATGGTGACCCCGTATAAAGCATATATAATAATTGATGAAGCTAAAGTAAATGGTAGATAACCAATTAATCCAGCGCCCTCATTTGAGTTAACGTTATCTAAAAGGTATTTCAATAAGGGTAGAGATAGGATCATAAAAATGGAAATTACAAAAGTTACGAATGCTTTTGCAATGTCTGATCGTTGCTTTAAGATAGAATTGAAAATTAGAGGTGACAAAATTGTACCGGCAATCAATCCGATTAAAATAATTAACGATAACACTCCTGAAAGGATTAATGAGGTTACAATTGGATTAAATTCTCCATTACCAATGAATGGAGCTAGAGAAAGAGTGCCTACTAGGGCAAAAAAAGGAAGGAAAAATGCTAGATTCGATAATAAATTCCCTAATAATAGATCACGGCTTTTAATTGGGCTAGATAATGCTACTTCTCGTCTAGATTTCGCAGCACCGTCATATATAATTCGTCCGAGAGGACTTAGAATTGGTGCAAAAAGTGTAAAAAATGTAAAAACAGATATAATTGCGTAAAATGGATAGATATCTGGCTGATTAGATGTGTTGTCAGTTCTTAATACATCATAGATTGATCTTAATAATAGACTAAAGAGAATTACACCTCCAATAAATAATATCGGTATCCACTTTCTATATGCCCGAAATCTCGCAGTTGTTGTATAATATTCAGCTCTAAAAATTGCCCTAACGTGAACCCAAGTCATACTATCACTCAACAAATCGAAGGTAGGCTTCCTCCATGCTACCATATTCACCTTGAAAATTTCTGACACTGTCAGAGAACAGAATTTTGCCATCTCTTATTAGAACTACTCGATCACATATAGCGGCAACATTATCTAATAGATGAGTAGCAATTAGTATAATTCGATTTTCATTCTTGTATTTTTTAATAAGATTTCTAACTGTAATTTGGGCTTTTACATCCAAATTTGCCAGTGGTTCATCGAGTAATAACATTTGGGGTTCATGAATTAGAGCTGCAATTATTGCAGCTTTTTGTTTTTGTCCTTTGCTAAGAGTTTCAATTAATCTATCCTTTAATTCCTCAATTTCTAATATATTTAGGAAATAATTGTACCTATGTGTAAAATCTTCATCTTTCACATCATACAAACTGGCAATAAATGAAATATACTCTGTAACTGTCAATTTTTCATACAATGCATATTCTTCTGGTAAAAGACCTGTGATTCTTTTTACGTCGATTGATCTTTCCAAAAGATCAAAATTATAAATACTGGCTGTACCAGAGGTTGGTTTCATTACGCCAGACAGCAATCTAATTAAAGTGCTTTTTCCTGCACCATTTTGACCAAGCAATGCTACAATACTACCTTTTGACAATTTCAATTTGATGCCATTTAATGCATAAATATTATCAAATCTCTTTACAAGATCAAATATTTGTAGACCCAATTCTTGTTCCAATATTTTTCCACTGAATTAGTTAATGAAAAATCTAACTGTTAGAAAAATAATTAATGATTTGTGATTAAAATTTCTTATCTTTTAGCACGAATTAATCTAATCTTATGTTCAATAACAAGTCTCGTTAAATTTTCAATAGGTTGGGCGGCTTTAATTACACTTTGTGGTCGAGCATCACGTCGAAGTCTACCCGATGAATCTAATTGTTCACGCCAATCAGCTCTCCTTGGCATGGCAAGCAAGTCATTCCTAGCATCTAAACATGACATGTCCATGTATTTAGAAAACGCTTCCCCGACATCTTTGACCAAACCTACGTCTACCATCAATTGCAAGAAATTATTGGTATCTTTTCTCTCTTCTTTTGGCAGATCAATTTTATTAACAACTAAAATCCAGGGTAATTCTCCTGATGTAAGTTCTTTGCCCATAAGTTCCATGATTTCTTTTAACGAATTAAAATTTGAATCCCATTGTTCAATTGTTGGATCCAGCATTATCATTAATCCATCTGTACCTCTAAGTACAACTTTTCTAGTTTCTTTATACCTATCTTGTCCTGCAACTGAATACAGTGCGTATCTCATCAATGGTAAAGAAGTACCCTGACCTTTTGGTAATTCAAAAACAGATTGATCAAAAAGAGCAGTTCTTCCTGAAGGATCTTCTATTCTCTTAAGTTCACTGTATACTGCATCTGGATTCTCAACTTTCTTAAGAATACTGTAAATACTTAATAGAGAAGTTTTACCTGCAAGGGAAGGACCATAAACTGTGATCTTTATTGTTGGTACTCCTTCCGCATCTCGCCTAAAAATTGCACTCATACTGTAGCTCCTCAGTCCATACAGACATTAATCCTAATTTGATAATATCTGATTATCCACACCCAATTACAGTGAATACTAGATGGGTAATCGATATAGTACAGTAAACAATATAAGGTTTTATTCAATTCAAACACTTGAAACTCAATTTTATTGAAAAATGTACTTTCTATACATTTAAACAACTCCCTGAAAATACGTTATTATGGTCAATGGGGTCATTTTAATGATCGAATATAAAATTGGTCTATAAAGGATGATCATTGTATATAGAGGCTTAATTATTGAGTGAAATTGTAGAATTTAATTCGATTGTTTATTAATTATTATATTTTGATTTGTTTGTGGATATAGGTGATTGGTTGACAGACAAAGATTCAATTCTGGAACGTAACCCGTATCTTTCACTTATTGCAAAAATTTCCAAAATCAAAGATGACAATTTTGCAGAAGATCTCGAAATCGATCAACAGAGTAATCGATTTACAAATCAAGAAAACAAAATTATTGAGAAATTAAAATCAGAAAAGTCTCTAACAAAGGATTTAATTTATCTTGCTGCTGTTCAATCAAATTGCCCTTTAGAGAAGATAACTAAATTAATTTCTTGGTATGATTTTGAGAAATTAACAGGAAAAATTCTCGACCAAGCTGGATGGGGCGTAACAACCAATTTTCGTTATTTCGGAGAGGGAGGACAAAATCAAGAACGGCATCGGTATGAAGTCGACGTTATTGCTTGGAAAAAACCGTTCGTATTATTAATTGATAATAAACGACACGCAAAAACTTCAAAGTCATATCTCACTGAAGCAGTACAGAAACAACAATCAAGAGTCTATGAACTATTCGAAATGATTCCAATAATCCATGACATGAAAGAGATTGAATGGTCAAAAAAATGGGATAAGGCCATATTATTGCCATTAATTGTAACTTGGAGGGAACATGGATTAATTGATATTATGAACACACCAATTATTCCATCATCTATGTTATTCGATTTGTTAACAAATTTGCGTTTATATTTTGATGAACGATCTTGGTTTCATTTGCTGTGGGAAAAAATATGAAACAATAATAATGATCGATTCCATGTTTCTTTATGAAATTAAAGCTTTATTCCTAAAATTTTAAATAAGACCTTATAAAGAATTAAGAGAGTTTTACTTTAAGAAAAGTTGGCAATTTACTATGGCAGAAGATTTTTCATCCTCGCAAGTTACTATTATTAGGGAATCTATTTTAGGATATCTCAATTTAATGAACAAAGAAAAGCGCAATATTGAACAACAACTACGTGAACGCAATGAGGCAATTAAAAGCCAATTTTTCTCTCAAGGTGCCACCCAATTTTCATATGCCCAAGTAAATGACCTAGGAACTCAATATCGAGATGATTTTCTGAATTTTTATCAGAATTCAATCCACATGAAATTATTAGCAAATTCATCCATTCATATCAGGAAGGCAATCGAATACGGATATTTAAATTCTGGAATTGTCCAAGAGGAATGGTTGGAAGCGTTTAACACCATGCAAGATCAAATAAATAGCTATGAAAACATGGCAAACAGATTAGTAACAACACAGGATTCACTAAAAAGTGAACAAAATCGTGTATCTCAATTAGAAGTAGGTGCCACGATTTCCCAAACTGATCTTGCTCATTTTGAAAATATAATCGCCGAAAAAGATAGTTTAATTCAAGAGAAAGAACAAGAAATATTGAATCTATCTGAAGGACTCGCCAGAATGGAATCTCAAGCTAATAGCATGGGTCAAAACATGTTACAAAATAGTATGAACATTGAAGATCTCCAGGGAGTAATCGGTGAAAAAGACACTGAAATTAACGAATTACAAAATAAGTTGAAATCAACTTCATTAGATGCATCTGAAGTAGAAGCATTACGTGATCAACTTCGAACTAGTCAATTACGTATCAACGAACTTGAAGGTCAAGTCTCGTCCGCATCAGATGACCTCATGGATCAAGTACAAGATAACTTATCCCAAGCCCGAGAAGAGCTGTTGAAAACACGTAAAGAGGTGGTAGAGAAAAATGATGAGATCTATCAAGTTAAACTCGATCGGGATGAAGCAGAAAGCAAATTAAAAAGACAAAAAGAGACATTGGATACCTTGGAGGCTAGTAATACTCAATTGCTGTCAGAAAAAGGATCTCGAGATTCTGCATTAGCTGAGCTAACAAAGAATAGAAATGAGTTGAGTGAGAGCTTTGAAACATCAACAATTGAGTTAAAAAGCCTGGAAGAAAAGTTTACTACAATAGAAACTGAACTGACTGAAGCCAGTACAAAATTAGCCCAATTTGAAGGGAAGGCTACTGTATCAGAAGAAGAACAACTGAAATTCAATCAACAAATCTCGGAGATGGAACAACAACTCTCAAAGTCAAATGTCACGTTTGAATATTTTAAGAAAATTTTATCGAAAGATGTGAAATTCAAAACACTAATTTTCTTAGATTCAATAGGTGAGGAAGTTAGGTTGGATAACTTATCAAAAGGTATAAGTTTCCCTCAAGAAACAGTTCAAAGAGCAATAATTGAACTGAGTGAAAGTGGATTTGCAAACTTTCGTAAAGAGGGAAGGTTTGTGTACGTATCGAAGGGTGCTCATGAAAGTCCATTTTCATTAGAAGCAGCTTTCGCTTAGTTAATTTAGTGTAATAATAATGACATACAATACTAGTCCGTCTAGAGATAAGGCAACCGATGTACGTGAGAGTGAATTCGACGATACAATTACCACAGATTCAGGAAACGTTTGGCGATCGCTCAAATCTCTTTTTCGAAGAGAAAAAAAGGTCGCAATCATTATTGATGGACCAAATCTTCTGAGAAAGATTGGCAAGAAACAGATAAAGGTAGAAGATATAGATCAGGTTGCTGAAAAAATTGGATCTATTAGTTCTCGATATATATTGCTCAACCATCACGCTTCAAACAAATTAATTGAGGCAATGTTAAATTCCGGATATTCACCAATTGTTGAGCGTGGAGATATTTATGTTCGACTAACAATGAAAGGAATTGAAGCATTAAATCGTAGTAAGGTAGATGTTTTGTTAATAGGATCAAGGGATGCTAGAGTGGTGCCACTCCTAATGACTGCTCGTGAGAAGGGTGTTGAAACCGCAATAGTTGGTTTTGATCCTGGCTTTTCTGTAGCATTGAAAAATGTCGCTGATTATGCTTTTGAACTAAAGTAATTTAAGAAGATAACGATTTCGACAAAACCAGACCCCATATGTTCTTGACACAAAAAAATAAACATCAGTGATTTTGTTACCCTCCTAGTAGGAACTCTTTTTATATCTGATTTGATTATATATTATTTGAAGAAATATGGCTACTTCGAATGATATTACCCTCACTAAAGCCCTGTATGGGATAACTAAAACCACAGCAAAGATCTCCTTTGTTTTTTTCATCCTTACAGCCATTTTAATATCTGTTACGCTAAATGCTGGTAATCCTAACATAAATACTTACACACTTCATGATCAAGAGGAGAATTTTTTGTATGGATTTCAAATATCAGATGGCGATTCTGAAATTCAAATTGGATATGTTGTAATCAACAATGATTGGATCGTAGATTACATTGAATTTAGAGTTGAAAAGGTCTCACCTGATGGGCTTCAAGTATCGGAAAATGTGATATTCAGTAGATCACAAGATTTTTTTAGACAACTTTCATTGGATCCCGGTTCATATAGAGTATTTGCTACAGCTTATTTTGTAGAAAATGCAGAATCAGCCCAAGATGTTGAAATTGCTTCCGGTCATGGAAGTTTTAATTTAGTTTTAGTTGGACTCTCCGTTCTAGCAATTGTGATTGCTTCAGTTTCCATGGGGATATTTTTTGCAGTTCTTCCTTTCACTATATTTATGTTAATATTTAATTCAATTAATAATTCGTCGAAACCAAGGTACGTAAAACCCACGAAGCGAAAAGAACATTCTGAAATAGAAGCTTCAACCCAAACATCTCAACCCGTCTATTCATCTCCATCAAAACCAAAAGTAACACCCTTTAATTTTGATCCAGAGTCATTTGCGGCAAAACTTACGACAAAGGATTGGGCGTGGTTAGCAATTGCTTTAATCGCATTTATTGGTTTTCTCTTTGAACCAGACTCACCATTTTTGTTCTTTGCCCTAATCATCCCAGTTGTGATAATATACTCGGTTTCCGAACGGGAAAAGACGAAATTGAGAATGCTTAATTTATTAAACACATACAATCATACTTCAGTTGATTTCCTCAAAGTACAATTGGATAAAAAAATAAAATACGTAATTAAGGTTCTTCAGTATATGATTTTAGATGATGCTATGCCTATAAGACTTGATATGGAAACCTTGGATGTTACAGTAGTTGGCTCTTTGACTCCGTTCCTCCCCCAAAAGGAATTTGCAAGAACAACATCCTCTCATCAAAGCAGCTCAAATAATATTGAACAATCGACTCAAGGTGTTGTCTCTAATGAGGTGAATCCAATCGTTCAAGTGTTAATTCCTGACGATTCACAAATAGAAATGCATTGCACAGCATGTGGTGAGGGATTAATTGGTAAACCAAAATACTGCTATATTTGCGGTCAAAAAACAATTTAATAAAAATGAAATTATCTTATTAATTGTACTCATAATTTCAAACACCTAATAATTCTAATCATCAATTAATAATTTTGAAAAATTCTTCTCGGAACAAACAAAAGAATTTTCTTAAGCTAATTCATTAAACACTAAATGCCATTAATTTTGGAATATGAGGGTAAACAGATTTTTAAAAAATATAATATCCCCTTGTTTGAAAACATCCTAGTAACATCTGCAGAAGAAGCAAAAGGAGCAGCAACCACACTCGGGCTTCCAGTAGTAGTAAAAGCCCAAGTTTTTTCGGGTGGTAGGGGAAAACGAGGTCTTATAAAATTTGCAAGAACTCTAGAAGAGGTCATTCAGCATTCCATAGATATACTCAGTAAAGAATCTGACGGACGACCAGTTACACATTTACTTATTGAAAAAGGAGCAAATATTGAAAAAGAATTCTTCATTTCTTTAGTTCATGATATGGCTTCGCTTGATTTATTAGTTCTTTTCTCCGTTGAAGGAGGAGTGGATATTGAAACTCTAGCTAAAGAAAGACCTGATGCAATTGATCGTATTAATATTCCGTTTGGTGAAGAAGTTTATCCATTTCAATTCTTTTCTACACTTGGAAAACGTGGATTAACTGGACCTACAAAGATAAAAGTTGCAACAATAATCTCAACACTTGTAAAGATGATGCAAGAAGGTGACCTAACACTAGCAGAAATTAATCCGCTTGTAGTCACAAAAGAAGGAGAAGTTGTAGCTTTAGATGCAAGAGTGATGGTTGATGATAATGCTCAATTTAGATTTCCTGAGCGAAAGGAATTCCTATCGGAACAGATTCGATATACTAGATCAGAAATAGATGCAAGAGATAATGGTCTTGCTTACGTTGATCTTGGTGGATCAATCGGTATGTTATCTGTAGGTGCCGGGTTAGGCATGGCAACAGCTGATCTGATTGAAGTGTTTGGGGGTTCTCCACGTAACTTTTTGGATGTAGGTGGGGGTGCGTCTGAGGATAAGGTTGAAAATGCACTTAGAATAATGGTGCAAGATGAGGGATTGAAATCAATCCTGATTAATGCCTTTGGAGGTATAACAAGGTTAGATGAGATAGCAAGGGGAATATTGATCGCAATTGAGAAACAAGATATAAAAATTCCAATTATTATTAGATTAATGGGGACAAATTACAAGGAAGGTATTGAAATTCTGAAACAGGCTGGTTATGATGCGTATGAGCTGATGGAACCTGCTATCGAAGCTGCAGTTAGTGCAGCTAAGGGAGGCATGTAAAATGGTCTTACTAGATGAAACAACAAAAGTAATCGTCCAAGGTATTACTGGTTATCAAGGACAATATCATGCAAAATTGATGAAAGAATATGGGACTCAAGTTGTGGGTGGAGTTAGACCTGGAAAAGGAGGTCAAGAAGTAAACGGTTTTCCGATATTCGATTCCGTTAAAGAAGCAATGGATGAAACAGGGGCAACTGCTAGTGTAATATTTGTACCTGCAAAATTTGTAAAAAACGCAGGAATTGAAGCAATATTGGCTGGTATTAAATTGCTAGTAATTATTACAGAAGGTGTTCCTGTGTCAGATGCTATGTATTTAATCCATTTAGGTAGGAAACATGATGTACATTTATTAGGGCCGAACTGCCCTGGATTGATCGTTCCTGGAAAGGGGAAAATAGGAATTATCCCAGTAACCATAGTCAAAGAAGGAAATGTCGGTGTTGTATCGAGAAGTGGAACTTTGACATACGAAGTTATTGATCAACTGACAAGAGCAGGAATGGGTCAGTCAACCTGTTTAGGTATTGGTGGAGATCCAACAAAAGGTCTAAACTTTGTAGAAGCTTTGGAACTATTTCAAAATGATCCCAACACCGAAAAGATTGTTATGCTTGGTGAGATTGGTGGCAATGCAGAAGAGCTTGCTGCTGATTATATATCCAAAAATGTAAACAAACCTGTAGTTGCTTTTATTGCAGGTAAAACTGCAAAAGAAGGAAAGACAATGGGTCATGCAGGTGCTATTGTTCATGGTAATACTGGAACTGCTGAAGGAAAAATCAAAGCATTAGAATCTGTTGGAGTTAAAGTCGCAACAAAAATATCTGAAATACCGAAATTATTTTAATACAGTCTATATTACGGTTACCATTCTAATAATAATTAACTAAGATGATTGTATACTTTTAGCACCTAAATAATAAGCTGCAAGGTCAGTATTGTGTAATAATTCATGACCAGTGTCGGTGTGTACCAATTGACCGGCTGCTAATATATATCCTCTGTCAGATATAGCTAATGCAGATTTAGTGTTCTGTTCTACTAATAAAACAGTTTCACCCAAATCATCTCTTAAGGATTTGATCTGATCCATTATCTCGAATACTAATGAAGGTTGGAGTGCTGCTGAAGGTTCATCAAGAATGATAAGTTTTGGTTTAATCATTAAAGCTCTACCCAAGGCTAATAATTGCCTCTGTCCACCACTTAATGTTTTCGCTCTATCTGATTTGCGTTCCCTCAGAATTGGATATGCATCATATACACGTTCAATTTCTTCCTCAACTTGATCGGATGGCATCGTATAGCCTCCCATGGATAAGTTTTCCTCTAAAGTCAATCTTGGAAATATGCTGTCCCTTTGAGGAACATACGCAATTCCCATTGGAACTAGTTCATTTGCTTTTTTATGAGTAATGTCAATAACTTGATTCGCTTCATCTTTTAAATTCCGATAAAAAATTTCTCCTGAGTGATGTGTTGCCAATCCATAAATAACTTTAATCAAAGTTGATTTACCTGATCCATTGGGTCCTATTATACTTACAATTTCATTTTGCTTAACGTGCATATTAATTCCGTGTAGAATTTCGTGTCGTCCATATCCGCCATGCAAATCTTTAGTTTCTAATGCATATTCTTCCTTAATCTTGATCATCTCCCTAAATACGCTTCTATAACTTGCTTATCTTTCCGTATCTGGTCCGGTTTACCTGAGAGAATAGTTTTGCCCATATTTGCGACGTGTACCAAATCTACTTCAGCTCTGAGTATTACATCCATATCATGCTCAATTAATAAAATTGTGAGGTCGAATTTATCACGCAATTCTACAATTTTGTGGAACAGCTTTTCAGTTAAAACTGGATTAACTCCAGCTGTGGGTTCATCTAATAATAATAATCTTGGTTCACTCATTAATACCCGTCCGAGATCCACTAATTTACTCTGTCCACCTGATAAGTTCATGGCTAGTTCATAACCCATATGACGAATTTCTAATATTTCTAAAATATCGAGAGCTTTAATTAGAAGATCATCCTCCATGTTTGCTGATTTTTGAGCTTTAGCAAAAACATTACCAATTTTTTCACCAATTTGAGCTTTTGGTGGTAACATTAGATTTTCAATTACAGTTAATTCTTGAAATAATCTCGTATCTTGATAAGTTCTCGAAATTCCCATTTGATTTATCTCATGAGGTGATTTCTTTGAGATTTCTTCCCCATTGTATTTTATGGACCCTGAGTCGGCGTTTAACACTCCTGAAATCACATTGAACAAAGTAGTTTTCCCACAACCATTTGGTCCGATTAGACCTGTAATTGAATTTTCTTTTACTGTTAAGGTGATACCATCCAGGGCAAACAGACCACCGAATGTTTTCACTACGTCATTAATTTCCAGTACATTCATTCATTTACCCCCGATTTGCCTTTTTGAGCTTCTGATTGTGAGCCTGGTTGAGGTAACTCCTTTCCACCGACTAAAGGACGATATGCCTCTTCAGGAATAATACCACGCGGTGAAAATCTAATAAATAGGATTAAAATCAAACCTACCAACATAAGTTGAATGTAAGACATCGTAATGTTATCTGGTGCTGTATTCGGGTTAATTTTATGAATAAACTCATTTAAAGCCTTGATTATTGAAGCATCTGGATCATTGAATTCAAGGCTCATTTGTCTGAGAAGTGTAAATGCAATTGCTCCAACAACAATTCCTTTATTACTTCCTCTTCCTCCAATGATGAATATAGTCCAGATAAAGAATGTATTCGTTGGTAGAAAATTTTCTGGAAATATGGATGTAAATATCCAAGTTGCGTATACACCAGCTAATCCTGCTACTGCTCCACTTAAGGCCATCACTTCAACTTTATATCTTAAAATATCCTTACCGTAAGTTGATGTGACTAATTCATCTTCTCTAATTGATTTCAAGAGTCTACCATAGGGTGAATAAATTAACTTAGTAACAAAAATAAATGTAAGAAATACAAATATGAATCCGATTATCCCAAGGAAAAATCGATGTGTGAATGTTTTTAGAAGATCAAATTCAATATTTTGATCAATGTATCTCATGTAAAATTCATATTCTTTTTTAAAGGGAAACGGAACATTAAGTACGCCTGCTGTTGAAGGATACTTTCCATTTATTGTGGGGCCTCTTAGTGTGATCTCTGTTTTTATAATTTGACGCAAAATTTCTCCAAGAGTGATCGAGATAATTGCAAAATAATCATCGCTAAGTCTCAAGGTTGTGAACGCTATGATTGCACTAAATAGTGCTGACATAAACATAGCTGCTAAAATTGCAATTGGGATATAAACATCATGATTAACTGTTAATACTGCGAAGGTAACTGCCCCAACCGCAATTTGAGCTACAACTCCAAAATTTAATACACCTACCATTCCTGTACTTAAATTCAAAGAGTAGGCTGCTATGGCCCAGAACGAGAAAAATATCATTACTTCGGCTCCTAAAGCAGTATATTCAACCGAATAGAATACAACCAGAATGGAAAGGAAATTAATTATAACTCCCCAAAATTTCTTTGAATTAACATATTTTTCGTCAAGATCTTTCCCACTTTGAAGGAGTAAAAATATAACTATAATAAATTCTAAACCTATGGCTGATTGATCTCCGGTTATTATTGCCCACACTGCTATTGCTATAGATAATGCAGAGGTGGTTAACCATACTTTATCAAAATTAAAATTTCGGAGACGCGAAAAACTAGCCCCAACAAAAACCAGAGATAAAATTAAATATTTATACTGTGGTGAAGATTTGATTGACTCTATTATTTTACTGGTGAACAAGGATAGTGATCCCATTCCTTTGCCGATCGGTTCAGTGACTTTTTGTCTGTATTTTCTTAAATTGGATCTAAAAACCCTTATCGAATTACCTTTACTCATATTATTCTTCCTCTCCAAATAGACCTCTTGGTCTTATTAATATTACAACAATCAATATCACAAATGGAATAACGATATCATATGACGAGATTAAGCCTCTAAATTGATCTTGATCTTCCAAATAACTTTCAATTCCTATGAGATAGCTTTTAGAAATAGTTTGTGTAAAAGCGATTATTAGTGAAGCAAAAAAGGATCCTTTTATTGAACCTACACCACCAAGCACGACTACTGCAAATGCTGGAAGTAGAAATAGAAAACCTTGGGCAGGTATAACCGGGAATCTTAATACAAAAATCAAACCAGCAACACCGGCTAGCCCTCCTCCAATAAACCATGTTAACTTTATCATTTTTTCTGTGTCAATACCTGAACTTTCAGCAAGATCTAGATTGTTAGATGTAGCCCTTAATGCTGTACCGGTTTTTGTTTTATCTAAGAAGAAAATTAATCCGATCACTAATATTAATGTGACCAAAATTGCAATTATCATTTCATAAGGGACATAAAATTCAACATCTTTTATTTTAAAATAACCAGTTCCACTTTTACTTCCTATCAATTTGGATGCCAACGGAAAAGGTTCTTCAGTCCATTCCATTCTAATCGGTCTTGTTGAGAAAGAGAATTTTGGCAAAGTCATACCATCTATATCGGGAATATCAAACCAGTATGAACCTCCTCCAAAATATAATGAAACTAAATTACGTAGAATAATACCCCAACCAATTGAAGAGATCATTAGCGATTCGTTAGATGTTCCCATTCTCCGAAGCGGCCCAAAAACCAGGATATCTCCCAAAACTGCAATAAATCCAGCCACAACGAAGGCAATAATCATCACTAGGAAAAGATCGTTGAATGTAATTGTCCCTAAAGGATAATAAAAATTAAAAATTACACCTGTATACGCACCAATGATAAAATATTCTGCATGTGCAAAATTAGCAAATCCCATAAGATCGTATGTAAGATTCAACCCAAGTGATATGCAGAGATAAATGGAAGCGAGAAAAAGCGAAGTTACAACCAATGAGGTAGTGTTGAATTTAAAATATCTGTTATCATGTATAATACCCCAAACTGTAAAAGAGATAAACAGTGACAAAATAATTGTAGTAATTACTGCATTAATAATTAACCTTTTTGGAAAATATTTATCGATTGACGATTTAGAATTCGATTCTACTACATCTTTTTTAACTTCCATATGTATCGATTTTCTCTCATTACTTTAACATTACTTGATATTAAATTCTTGAAGTTCAAATAATGAATAAAATTTATGAAATGATATTACAGTTTGGAGTATATTGTGTATCTAATCAAGAAAATATGATTTATAGAAATAATATTGTTGTTAAATTAGAATAAATTTATTTTATTATCAAGTTAAATTGGTTTTATTTTGTTAATTTA
>JAAFKL010000273.1 GCA_021399405.1 Candidatus Heimdallarchaeota archaeon
AATGAAAAGAGAATATTAGGATATTATTGCAGTCCAATTCGATCGATTAATTAAGAAAACAATTGATTCTAAATTAGAGAAATGACGGAAGATGGTAAATTCAGCCATAACTTGAAAAAACTCTTTGACGAAGAGTTAGTTGAAGTTAATCGTGTTGGAAAATTGGTTCCATTTTCTGCAGATATTATTATTACAGATTTGATTGTATCTGGTATTTCAGCTTATGATGCAATAGATATCTTATATGAGACCAGAGAATTTATGACGAGGGGTATGGATACTTCCAAACTTATCCAGCTTCTCAATCAAGCAATAAAAACTCGTGGTTATTCAGACTCTGAATTCTTATTCTCAGCCATACTAAGCGAAATAGAGATTGAATATCCTGATGGTAAGATCAAATTATTTTCATATAAAATTCTCAAACAAATTACAAGTGCCTTTCTTACTTCATTTGTCTATTCATCCAAGACATATAGAATAATAGTTGATGAACTCCATCGTATCATTAAAACTATTAGAACCACGAAAATCAAACTTGAAACAATTGAGAAAATGATGCCTGCTGTCATGCGTAATGCGATTGGTGTAAACCCCTATTCACGTAGTCGATGTGACGATGATTATCAGAATTTGATTCGATTGCATAATGTAATTCGTAATAATTGGGATGTCATTCCAGACGAAGAAAAATCTCAAGTGCTGTCAAATTACCTAAATTCTATATTTCGTGTCATTCTTTTATCGTATGAATATTTACCTGGAAATACTATTATCAACACATCTAACCAGATTAACGTTTTGGTTTCAGACCTTACAGAGCATTCAGATAACATCCTTACTGATAAAGAAATATTTGTAATAGGAAAATCAGCAACTAAACTCGAAAATGTTACTACCAAAGGAACAATTTCAGATCTTGTTAACGATGTAGAATTGATGGAATTTGTGCCAATTTTACAGAATATTTCACACGGACTGATGAACCGCGGTGCGATACTTTGGCTCCTAGTAGTAGATAATCATGGGAGTGAGTTATATAGTAAATTTTCTGCTTCCCAGACAAAACGTGCAAATCGTTCCCTTATTGCAATGGCAATTTCTGCAGTACAATCAATAATGACTGAACTTACTGATAACACAATCCGTCAAATTCAACATGATGAAGGGACCACAATTATTTTCGAAATGAAGACACATTTCAAAGTAATATCATTGGTTAGTCAAACCAGTCATTTGGTTCGACAAAGATTACAGGAATTGGCTTTATACATAGAGGAAGAGGGAAATGAGGAAATAATTAATTTCAATGGATCAGTTAGTAAGATAAGTAAAATCGTTGACGCGTTTGTTGAAGATCGATTTCAAAGCTTAATTGAATGAATGGATAATGTCAACAAGATCGTAATCAAAAAATCCTACGGTGATCGATTCATTTTAATGAAAAAATAATAATAATATCAATTATGTCTAAATCAAAGTCTCGTGAAAACAAATCAGCGACGACTTTCTGGATGGACAAAGTTCTCAAAAAAGATGCACAAGAGAAAGTGAGATTAATTGACAATTTTACCTTAACCGATTTAATAAATCGGGCTGTAAAAATATATTTGGACGAAAGTCACAAAGATGATGGTGAAGTCGGAGGTAAAATTGCGAGAGCTAGTGATAAACTTGCAATGGCTGAACTTTCACAAAATATTGTTGTAACACAATTAGAAAATAAACTTGAGAATAGAATCGTAAAACTAGAAAATGTGATCTCAGACTCCACCAATAAACTCAAGGATATTGAAACTCAGGTGGATGAATTAATCACTGGTAAAAAATTTCAGCAAACTATTAGGGCTGAAGTAGCTTTAATGGTTACACCAGTTATGGAACGATTACAAGAAATTCTTGCTGGAATTATGAGAACCTAAATTTAATTAATTAAATCAGTTCCACACAGAGAAGATTCAGGTATTGTTTCTCCGCAAGGACACACAGTTGGCGATTCATATCTTTGATTTATTGTATTGATTAACTCGCAGTTTGTTACAAGCATTAATTTAATACTTTCTCCATGTGCTCCATCTGGTGATAATCCTAAACTGTTGGTTAACCAAATTTCGAGAAGTCGATGATGTCTTACCTGTTCTCTTGCAGCCTCTCGACCTTCTTCAGTTGTTATGATTGGATTACCTTTAGAATGATTTACTAAATTTCGTTTGATTAATCTACCAACTGTCGTACCAACAGTTGATTGATTCATATTCAACTCTTTTGCAACGACTGCAGTTGTTAACCCTTCCTTGACAAGTTGTCTATCCTTACGCCCCCTGAAACCAAAAGATCGTTTTGTTTTAGATTCGATAGCTGCATCATAATTCTTTATCAAGAGGATTAACAATAATATTTCATTTAACTTCCCTCTCAATTCCCTGCTAAATGATGAGATTTCCTCTTCCAGTTGAGGTGTTAACACAAGAAAAACTACCTAAGTAGGTTAAAAAACCATTTTGTCCCCACTTCAAGAAATGAAAGCAATAACTGAGGAATGTTGCTTATTTAATCCTAGCAATTATCAATAACTAGTCCGAATCAGTAATATCATCTGTAAGTACGGTCAACAATAATTATTTTTCTAAAAAAGTATTAATATTTTTAATAAATCGACCGCTTAGATGAAAGGATGGATTGGAACTGATATACTGGCACTAATTTTTGCTATGTTGACAATATATCTACTCTCACCAGAATTACTAAATTGGGTAGCTTTCTGGACTATTTACCCAGCCATCTTAGCAGTAATTCTCACTAATCTTTTCAACATTTTTACAAGGATATTTGGGAAAGGAACTACAAATTTTCAGAAATTCAATGGGACAACCACTGTATTCCTATTGATAGGGATAATTGGGCTCTTATTGGGAAAAATCATAGCTCCATCAGGACCATGGGATGAATATTCTTATGGATATTTTGTTTTATTGTCCTTCACTATTCTGTATTTATTCCTAAATTCTGCAAAGAAAACTGAAGATACATTGGTGGTCCTTTTAGCAACTCCAATCCTAATTATTGCCTTAGTCTCTAGTTTTTTGGTTTTTCTTATAGATTTAATATTTCCACCTAAAATTCAAGAGCTAGTTCCTTATATTGATGCTTTACGCACCTTAATTCTGAATATCGCAAATACGATGGCAGATCCTCAGCGTTTGATCGCAGAACAAGCGTTAGAAACCCTTGGGAATGTATCTGACACTGTTAGTGATATCGGAGAAGGATATGCTCTTAGAAAAGGCTTGGGTCAAGGTATCGATTTTGGATTAACAGGAATTGTTATTGCGCTTGGAGTGTTTACTTGGGCCTTAGATCTCGGGATTCCCCCGGGAGTGTTGTTCCTGCTTTTCGGATCACTAGGTTTAGCATTAGCCACATTTTCTGGTTTATTTGGTCCATTTTATGGTCTTGCGGGTGCTGCAAAGGATTTCTCGTTACATCATGGAAATTATAGAGGTGCGGCATTTTTTAAAATTATAGAAGAAATTTTCGCAATACCATTTATGGCTGCATCTGCAGGATTTCTTCTCCTCGATCTTCCACCAGTTGATACGCAAACACTCGAAGATTTCCGATCAGAGATGCAAGAACAAATAACAGATATATCTGATAACATAAACTCATTACTAGGAAAGAATGCCTCTGCGGTTCCAAGAAAAACCCGAAAGCTGATTTCATCTCTTATGACTCAGACAACCCAAAGCCTGAATAAACTTGATTTCAGAAATGTAAGGGAAGAAACAGCCAGGGAATTTGCACTTACCTACTATCAGCATGAGTTCAGCCTTAGACCATGGAAACGCAAAGGTGCAGTAGAAGAATTTGCTACTACTAATCATTTCGATAAAGAAACCGGTGAACAGACACTCAAACTAATCGGGTATAAGATTGATGCAGGCCAAATGGATGATGATATGGTTTCCAATATAATGATTTCCTCTGCAATGCGAGGTGTAATAATGATGGAACAAAAATATCAATCCATGCTTGATTCAGTCGAGCTAGGTCAGACATGCACCGGTTTGGCATTTGGTGCAAGACAATTTCTCAAAGATCATTATGTTGTGAGAACTAGAAAACAACAATTCTTTATTCTTATGAAAAATCTGACACTAGGTCTAATTGCAATCCCTGCTGTGTTAATTCTCTCATTTCATAAATATGCAAATAGAGTGTTCGATATGGTGGGCGAAAGTATTATCAATCAGGATATTAGATTTCTTTCTTCTATGCGTTATAATGAGATTTCCAATGAAGTAAAGAAGATACCAGCGAATATAAAATCTAAACGTGAAAAGGCACCCAAATCCAAAGAAGAAAAAGAAGAGATCAAAAAACAAAGAAATTGGGAAATTCGACGAAAAGTCATTACCATCTTCTCAAAATTATTGGTGGTTATTGTATTTCCTTTCAAGATCATATATGGACTGTTCTCGTGGATAGTCAGAAGACTCACAAAACAAGAGACTAATCCACGACAAGCATTTGAAGAAGCAGTTGCCCATGCAGCTTTGGTATCAATGTACAATGAATTGTATAAGAAACTTGTAATGCAGGATCACGTATTCACTTCCTACTGAATTTGAATTAATTGAATTCCCAAAGGTGTCGTTTCCTCAATTCACGATCCTCAGCTGAGTTTAATGCAATAGAGGACATCTTTTCTACTTTTGATGGAATTGCAGCAAACATATCAACTGTACCATCGTCTTTCCATTGTGCCTTTAACACATCAATCTCGTCTTCTAAAAACGAAATCGCACTAGTATATAGATTGTAAAGAGCCTTGAATATTGGATTTACAAATAGATCTAATCTACGGGATGATATCTCCCTTTGTTTTTCTCGGATATATCGCATCATTCTTGATATCAAATCAAATAGATCCTGATCTAAAGGATCCTGATAATAGCGATCAAACCATACACTTGTATCGATCAAATACTGAAATAAACTAGGTGGTATTTCTTCATGTAGAGATAACCGCTGAACTGCTGTTTCAACTGATGGCTCTTGCTCAAGAGGAAGGATCCAAACAAAATCAAAATCTTTTTCTGATACAAAATCATCTACTATCCCTATTGTACCATCTAATCTCCTCTGTACTTTGTGGTTTTCACCTTCTTCCCAGTGATCACCCCTTTCATTATATGCTCTAGCCTTGAACTCAATTGAATTTTTCACTTCAAGCAATACAAAGTATTGATACTTAGAATCTGTTTTAAATTCCATTTCTGCACTCTCCCCTTTTATCCAACTTAAGTCTGCATCTACACCATGCAACTCAATCCCAGTTACCTCTTTTCCAGTTTTATAACTCACTTCAAATACACTAGTCTCTTCTTTTACTTCTTGAAGAATAATCGAATATATATGCGGTGAGAAGGGATTTGGGGGTGCTGCCTCAAATTCAATATCTTCAATTATGGCTTCATCAATTTCAATGCTAATTGATCCATCTTCATTTCTGACTAGTTTATGATTATAAGATTCCCAATAGTCTTCATCAATAATATAAGCTCTGGCTCTGAATTCACAGTTTGATTCAACAATAACCGTGATTGAGTAAGGAAGCATTCTTTCTTCACTTTCATGTTTTAACAATGCTGCTCCTTTATCTCTCAACCAGCTAAGACCTGCATTTGCTCCATGTAAATCAATACCTGCTAGTAGTTCAGACCCTAAATACGTTAACTCAACCTCAGTACTATTTTCTTTAATATCTGTGGCTATCACTGATTTGAGCTGGGGTTTCACTGAAAAAGTATATCCACTATGGCTTTTAATGATCTTTCTTTTAGAATTGAAATTGAAATTAAAATAGATTCAAAATCATACTTTTCTGCTAAATAAAACCAGAGAGATAATCAGGCCAGCTTAATTTCTCATCCCCTTGCTTTTTCAATGAGATGAATTTCTTGTGCTTGAATGTTGCAAATACTAAATGTGCAATTGGACCTAACCAAGCTACAAAGAATAGAGGGATTGTAAGGAAAGGAACACCAGCCAATGTCGTACCCTCTTTGTTAATTGAGATCAGAAAAGCAGGATATACAACAAATGTTAAAGGCCATATAAGGCCAAATAACCCATAAAATGCAGGTATAACCCTTAGTGGGATTGGATTAATTAAAAGTATTAGGGAGGGGCTTATGAAGGCCCAAACATAGTAAACTGGGAAAAAATAAACTTTCAAATTGTCTCGACTAAAACTCATACTTCCAATTCTTTCTGTTGCTTGCTATAACTTAAGTTATTGCTTTGAATTACTTGAGCAGCTTCAGAATCAGCTCAATGATTGAATAAAATATTTTCTCATATTTACGGAAATTTCCATTTAGATACCACAAAAAACAATACTTTCTACTGTACAATAAAATTAGAGAAAATGACAAGAAGCTTCAAAGTAGATATAAGTGAAAATCAGCGAAAGCTTCTCATAGAATATTATAATAACTGGAATTACGATCCTTCAATTGATCTAAGATTTAGATTTGTCAAAGTCCTTGGTTATGGAGTTAATGATAAAGAAGCTAGATGGTTATTCATGAATCGATACTGCAATAAGCGGAGAATGACTTATGACGAACTCAGAGTGGGGATAATCTCTCTGCTTGAAGAAAATTTCATTCCCATAAGAATTTTTCATAGTGCTTGTGAATGGATTGCACCTAACGAGATTCATCTTAATCCAGAATCAATGTGGATTAGAAGTTCAGGTTTTATACCTTTGGAAAATGATGATTCTCTAACTATCTCAATTCTAACTGCGTTGACTGTCTCCGAGAAATTGAAAGGCAAAAAGTATTTTGTTTACAGTGGAAACAAATCAATACATGTTTGGTGGCCTGCATTCAACTTTGAGGACTATCTAAATTTGCCAGAAGTACAATTGTTTGGTTCGGCTCACAAACGTGAAAAAATGGAGAGACGAGCCAGAAAATTACTTTATGAACAATTACAAAATCAAATTTCATACAGTATCGATTTCAGAAATGCAACTGATCCACGACGTATCGTCCCAATAATTAATACTGTTAACTGTTTTACAGGCCGAATTGTCACCTCATTGACTAATGAGCAATTAAGCGATAACAATGCTCAATCAATCGAAATAATGACAGAAATGAAAGATTGGCATTAGTGAGACTGAAATTCGTCCACCGGAAAACTTACAATACAAAATATATTTATATTAATATACTAACTTTAGGTTAATAGGAGGTAATTGCAGAAAATTGAAATGGAACAACACTAAGTTATTTGAGAATGAATTTACCTTCGAACTACGATTATAATACAAATTATTATCATACTAACAAAAATAAGGACAAGACATAAACTTCTCAAATCCAGGTTTAATCTGTGATCAAGCCTCAATAGGAGAAATTCCTAAGTTGGAAAAAAAAATTTACAATGAATTACGTGTACATAAACTAGCACGTAAAAGACGCAGGGGTCAAACTATTGATCCCAATGTAGAGGATCAACCGGATAATAGTTTTGGAGTACAGCGTGAAGGCCTCAAGGATTTCACTCTTGAAGAGGTTAAAGAACTATTGATTCAGGATAACATAGCTCGAAAATTTAGGGGTGTAATAGGACAAGGAAAGGAAGCAAATGTGTATTGGATTAGGGATAGTAGGAAACGTGAAGCTGCTCTTAAGATGTTTAGAATCCATACTTCATCACATAATCTGAGTGAATACCACGCGAGATCAAAACTATCAGATACAGCAAAACTTTCCATTACATCAAGATTTTGTTTAACAGAATATCTTAATCTGAATACTCTGTATGAAGCTGGAGTTAGGGTACCAAAACCTTATGAACAATATGAGTTTTATTATTCAATGCAATTTCTAGGATCCAAGAGAGGAGTATCACCATTATTACTTGATGTGAATCTAGAAGATGCTGGATTCGAGGTGGTGGAGATGATGGATGATATATTGGAGCAACTAGATATAATGTTCAACAAAGCAATGGTAGTGCACGGAGATTTTAGTGAACATAATATTATTCTTCATAATGATAAACTTTGGATAATTGACTTCTTACAATCCAAGAAATATCATCCAAGATATGCCACTGAGGGTAAAATTAACAAAAAAGATGCGCTGCCAATTTTGCGTAGAGACATTGATAACATTATGATTTATTTCAAAAAGAATTATCGTATGAGTTATGATCCAGCAGTAGTATTTGATAGTATTATTGGGGATGATCCTGATTGGATTCCACAAGAACTGATGTCAGAACATTTTGATTTGGACAAATTTCTAATTGAGGAGAAGCGAGTAAGACATGAATAATACGGCTGATTTATTACAATACCTTATCTGGGCTGACAATAAGATTTCTGGTTTACTTGGCAAGCTTGACACTGAGGAATTAAATAAATCGTTTTCTAATACCTCGGGTACTATAAAGCAGAAATTAAAACATATTACAGAAGAATATATTGCTTGGCTATTTGATATCAAGTCTAAAAGTTGGAAAGAAGAGATTGATAAAGTAAAATCAATGGATTGCTTAGAATTGCTTGATCAGATGCGTACAACCCTTGATGAATGGGCTCAATTTGTAAATAATCCCGAAAAAGTTGAATTTATAATCGATGAAGAAGATTTTAATGTACCCATTGGTCTACATGAGGTAGTTTTCAATCTCGTAAACCATTCATCGTATCATCGAGGTCAAATCGTTCTGTTTCTACGTATTATGGGATATGAGGTAAGTATAACTGATTATTATTGGTATCGGATTCATCAATTGAACCTTAACTAATCTTTTACTCGCTTCAATTCTTTTTCATGCTTCCTTCTCATAGCCATTATTTTAGCTTCTCTCTCTTGTTTAACATGAAATCCTGATAGTTTTTGTGCATCCTGTAAATTATTAATAATAGGTAGATACAGTGGGCTGATTTTACCTCCTGGTTTAGACGCAAATGGAGTGCCAACTAATGGTAAGAATGTATGGCTATGAATGGTTGCACCAATATTAGTTAAGTAATTGATGTGTGTAAGAGTCTGTTTTACATCATCATCAGTTTCACCAGGTAAGCCAAAAATAATATCTACATCTACATTAAATCCATTATCAACCAATAATTTAACTGCCCGTTCCGTTTCTTGGACTGTATGGCCTCTTTCGGAATATTCCAATACTGAATCAGAGCCTGATTGTCCACCCACAATTATCTTTTCCACGTTAGTATATTTTTTCAAAATACTAACACTTTCCTTAGTAATGGTCTCAGGTCGAACTTCACTGGGAAAACTACCAAAATAGATTTTTCCCTCCTTCCCAATTATTTGTTTTATACCTCTTAGAAAGGCTTCAACTACATCTAATTGTAAATTTTTACCATCTCGAGATCCATAACTAAGGGCATTTGGACTGATAAATCTTATGTCAGGTCGTCTTTTGTAAAAATAATCAACTGTAATTTTAATATATTTCAGAACCTGTTCAACGGAACGATGTCTCACGGGTAAACCACGTGATCTGATTTGACAAAACCTGCAATTCCAAGCACATCCTCTTGTAATTTCAATTGGTCTAATTATTCGATGTTTATGTGAAAAAGGTGGAAAATCATCTAAGTTAATCATCTCAGGTTTATTTGTTCGTATTAATTTACTTTGAGCATCTAGATAGGCAATGCCTAGGGTCTCATTGACATTTTTTCCTCCGATAAACTTTAACAATATATCCCTAATAGCGAGTTCACCTTCAGTGGTGCAAACAATATCGGCACCATTAACTAGCATTGAGAACGGGTCTCCCATTGGATGGGGTCCACCAGCGATTATCAATAATTCTTTGCCAATTAATATAGATCTATATTCCTTTATTTTTTGACTCACCAAATCCAATTGGGTGGAAAATAAGCTGTAAGCCAAGATAATTTTTGTATATCGCTTAACTGATTCTATTATTAATTGTGGATCATCAAGTAATTTTGGAAATAAAATATCCAATTCTTTCAATATTGGATGTGTGTCGAGTGATGCTACAAGTGCAGAGATCGCATTAGCATTTATCTTTGAAAAAGGGAAGATTAAACATGATTTAGATAATTCTTCACCGATAAAATCTTCCATAATTGTATTCAGATATAATCAATATGAAACTATAGCGATGTGAGGACGAGAGTTGACCAAGATTGCAGAAATACAACTTAAAAAAGAGAATGTCTAAATAAACTCAAAATAGATTCGTGAATGAACTGAGAAACTTCGATAGGCTTTAATTTCAAAGGGAAATCATTAAATCGTGGTTGAGTCTAAATCAAGTTTAGGGGATAAAAAATTCAAACCTGTTGAAAGGTTATGGAAAAAACTAAGATTAGATAATCTATGGGTCTGGATTCTCAAGCTCCTTCTTGAAGAGAATAAATATGCATATGAACTCAGACAAGAAATCAAAGAGCGATTCAAATTTGAACCTGCGACAGTTACTTCTTATGCCGTTCTATACCGTTTAGAACGACAAGGGTATGTTAGTGAAGCAAGTCGTTCCAAAACACCTAACCGAAAATATTATGAAATCACAGATCTCGGCAGAGAGGCTTTCAACTTTGCTCAGAGGGTTTTAAGTGGTACTATGAAAGAACTATTTGATAGTGAATCCTAATATTAGGTATCGTACAAAGTAAAAAATAAATCAAGAAATAGAGATAATATTAATCAGAAATATAGTGAATAATTTATAATTTTATTAGAGGATCTATTTTGAAGACTGTGAAATCAATTTCATCCTATCAGGTTCAATTATCAGATAACTTACCAGCATATCCTGATTTTCATCCTAAGATACGTAGAGCGCCAAGTAGGGGCTACAAATTAAACAAAAAGGAAACACGAACTGCACTCACAAATGCTCTTAGATATGTTCCTACAAGGTTACATAAAGAAATCATCCCCGAATTTTTGGATGAACTTAAGACTAAAGGGAGAATTTACGGGTATCGTTTCCGACCATACGGTGAGATTAAAGCGAAGCCAATTGATGAATACAAAGGGATACTTGAAGCAAGAGCGATCCAATTGATGATGGATAACAATTTGGATTTTGATATTGCACTTTACCCTTATGAATTAGTGACTTATGGCGAAACAGGACAGGTCTGTCAAAACTGGATGCAATTTCAATTGATCAAGATGTATCTTGAGAAAATGACCGAAGAGCAAACATTAGTCGTATCCTCAGGACATCCTATGGGCTTGTTTCCAACTCATCGAAATGCCCCAAGAGTCATCTCCACAAATGGAATGATGATTGGTATGTTTGACACGGCCAAAGATTTTCATAAGGCTTCAGCACTTGGGGCAGTAAATTATGGGCAGATGACTGCTGGTGGATGGATGTATATCGGACCTCAAGGCATAGTACATGGGACTTTCATTACATTGCTCAATGCAGGTCGCAAGTATTTGGGGCTAGCTGAGGATCAAGATCTAGCGGGAAAATTGTATATTACAAGCGGTCTAGGGGGCATGAGTGGTGCACAACCTAAAGCGGCTGATATTGCGGGTGCAATTAGTATTACCGCTGAAGTTGACCTTTCAAGGATTCAGACAAGGCATGAGCAAGGTTGGATTTCTATTGTTTCGGATAATCTGGAAGAAATATTCAAGACTGTTGAAGAATATAGAGAAAAAAGAACACCAATCTCGATTGCATATCATGGGAATGTGATTGAATTATGGCAATACGTTGTAGATAATAATATAATTGTGGAGCTTGCTTCAGATCAAACTTCCTGTCACGCAGTTTATGAAGGTGGATACACACCCTATCAAATCTCATATGAAGAGAGTAGAGAACTGGTCGCATATGATAATGAGAAATTTAGAGAAATTGTGGATGAATCGCTCAAAAAGCAAATTGAACTAATAAAAATAATGGTCGATAGAGGAACTTCGTTCTGGGATTACGGGAATTCATTTCTAAAAGCAGTTTATGATGCAGGTGTAACATCAGTGGCGAACAATTCAGACGATACTTCTGAAGGCTTTGTTTTTCCAAGTTATGTTGAAGATATAATGGGGCCAATTTGTTTTGATTTTGGATACGGTCCATTCCGTTGGGTGTGTCTTTCTGGTGATCCGAATGATTTACACAAAACAGATATTGCTGCAATGGAAGAAATTGATCCCAACAGACGTGGTCAAGATAGAGATAATTATATCTGGATTAGAGATGCCCAAAAGCACGATCTTGTTGTGGGATCTCAAGCTAGAATTCTGTATGCAGACGGTGAAGGTAGAGTAACAATTGCATTAAAATTTAATAAGATGGTTCGAGAAGGAATTATCGGTCCAGTTATGATGGGTAGAGATCACCATGATACTGGGGGTACAGATTCAACATTTCGTGAAACAGCCAATATTTATGATGGGAGTAATGTAACCTCAGATATGGCACATCAATCTTGGGCTGGAAATATATCTCGAGGAATGACAATGTGTGTGATATCAAATGGTGGTGGAGTTGGAACTGGAAAAGCTATAAATGGTGGATTTGGATTAGTTCTAGATGGAAGTGCACGAGTTGATGAGATAATACAATCCGCATTGGATTGGGATGTCATGTCTGGTGTTGCTCGTAGATCCTGGGCTCGGAATGAACCTGCAATAGAAGTTGTACAGAAATGGAATGAGAAAAATTATGGAAACGGTTTTGTAACTGTTCCTGAATCCGTTAATAGTGATATTGAAGAATTAATGGATAAATTAATTTGATATTTCTAAGATTGGTAACAATCAATCTTCGACCGAATGGTTCAAGTTAATCATTTCATATTGAGATCTATATGGTTGATAATCAAGGAGAACCAAAATATGACCCAATTCCATTTGTCCATGACCCCATTGAGGTCCAAGAAAGTATATCAAAATCATTAAAATATTTTTCACACATGGATAACAGGAGATCTATCCGGTTTTTTAGTGATAAGGCTGTACCTTTTGAGATTATTGAGAATATAATAAAAACAGCTTCAACAGCTCCTTCTGGGGCGCATATTCAACCTTGGACATTTGTGGTTGTTAAGGATCCTTCAATAAAGAAAGAAATCAGAAATGCTGCAGAAAAGGAAGAGAAATTTAGTTATGAGACTCGAATGACCGAGGAATGGTTAAGGGCTCTTACACCAATTGGGACCGATTGGGAAAAACCATTTTTAGAAACCGTGCCTTACTTAATTATCGTATTCAAGCAAAGATATGGAAATAATGCTGATGGATCAAAAAAAACTCATTATTATGTAAATGAATCAGTGGGTATTGCTGTCGGTTTTCTGATATCAGCCATCCATAATGCGGGTTTGTGTACATTAACCCATACACCAAGTCCTATGAAATTTCTCACAAAGATATTGGATCGTCCCGAAAATGAGGTCCCATTCATTTTGCTGCCTGTTGGCTATCCAGCTGAAGATGCGACAGTCCCAAATTTGTCAAGAAAATCATTAGATCAAGTAATGGTAATCAAATAAAATAGTGAATTTAGAAAATCTGTCATCAAAACTGATTTTAATACTATAGACTTGAGTGATGATGTAGAATATAAAATGGCAGGATCATCACTAAAAGCTGCATTACTTGTAAACTTGACAATTGGCATTATGAAAATGTTTGTTGGGCTCGCAACAGCATCAGCCGCAATGGTTTCAGAAGCTTACCACTCGTTTGCTGATACATTTAATCAAATACTTCTTGCACTAGGAATCAGGAGAAGCAAACAAACCCCCGATTTGGAGCACCCATTTGGATACCAAAAAGAAAGTTTCTTCTGGAGCTTTGTTGTTGCCGTACTAATATTTGGAGTTAGTGGGTTACTCGCACTCAATAAAGGGATAGATAAATTGGGTGAGCGTCCTAGTGAACATGATAATGATGGTTTCATATGGAATATTGTTGTATTATCAATTGCAATGGTTTTGGAGTTTTATGCCTTTAACACTGCATACAAAGAGGCTAAAGCATATAAGGAATTGACAAATTCAGATTCCATTTTGGAATCGCTTGATGAAATGCAAGATCCTGTTTTACTATCACTCTTAGTTGAAGATAGTTTAGCATTAATTGGCTTATCAGTTGCTCTTGTTGGGGTTACGGTGACGTATATTACTGCAAATCCATTCTATGATGGTTTAACCTCAATTTTCATTGGTGTAATTCTAATTATAGGTGGCTTATTATTGGCAAAAGAAAACAAAACATATCTTATAGGAAAATCCGTTGCTGATAAAACTAAACACCACATTGATCAAATTGTCAAAAATCATGAATCAGTGGAGAAATTAGTTTCAAGGAAAACCATGTTATTGGGTCCTAAAGACATGATTTTAACACTTGATGTACTATTTGTTGAAGGAGCAGATGAACCCGCTGAAATTGATAAGCTCGAAGCAGCCTTAGTTAAGGACATCCCTTATTTAACACCTGCAAAAATATTCATAGAAGCCCAAGATCATTAAGCTCAACTCTAAATTTTACTCATTTTTTGTCTATAAAGAACGATGGCTTGACTGGCCAGTATAGAATAGTTTGAGAGATTTAATTGATTATAACTAGGGAACACTTTCAGATCTTCATCACTAAGATCTTTTTGAGCTCCTAGAATAATCAAATTCTCGTCGTTAAATTTATTGAACTCCTCTATGATAATTCCATCTTCATGGAGATAGATATAATCTAAACAATCAATTTCTTCTAGTAAATCTTCGATAGTACCTATTTGAAATAAGTCATCCCATTTTTCCTTAACTACTGCTGCAAATGAGGTTTCATCATGATTTTCAATAGACTCTTCCCAAGTTGTCCATCCCCATTGTTCTGGATCATCAGATCCTTTCAAGTAACAATATATTGTATTTGTCTCGTTATTTGGCATTGGCCTACAAGCAGCTAAAATACATCTCATAACCACGTCGATCCTCCCGTGACCTGTTAGATCGTTTAATCGGAAATTGGGATTAGGAAAAGCGCGTTGACTGATTAACAGAAATTTCATGATGCTACTCGTTAGCTTTGATTTGGCCACCAACAGCAGTATTAGGTGGGACAATTGCGTTACTATCTATTATAGTACCAGGGAAAAGTGAACTATGTTCACCCACATGACTGTTTGATCCTACAATAGCTCCAAATTTGTCTAGTGGAACAACTACCTCTTTACCTTGAATTGTTGTTGTTATGGGTCCAAACGGCTTTTTCGTAATAATTGTAATGGCACCGCTGTGTAATGTGGCTTTTGGTCCAATGATGCTACTACCCACATATGACAATCGAGCAATTGATGCTCCCTTCATGATTACAGAATTCTTAACTTCCACTCCCATCCCAATTTTTGCCCAATCATCAATAACTGAACAATCTCGAATTAAGGAATTATTTCCAATAAATGCGTTTTTACCTACATATACTGGACCCTGAATAACTGTGCCGTTTAATATTTTAGCTCCCTCTTCAATGATCACTGGACCTTTGATTTCCACATTATGCTCTATAGTAACTTTGGTAGATATCCTTGAATAGGATAAAGCACTCAGCAGATAAGATGTTGCACGTAGAATATCCCATGGTCTTCCAATATCTATCCACGTTTCATTCCAAACCCCAGTTGCTACTAAACCTCCTTCCTTAATGTAGCTGTTAAAGCACTCATTGAAAGCTATTCCTTGTTTCAAATACGCGAAGATTTTACCTGTTAATAGAAAAGTTCCAGCAACAACATAATTACCGGCAGTTCCCCCATCTTCAGAAATGACTTCTTCTACGAATCCATCTGTATTTATGGTAACAACACCAAAATCCTGTAACTCAGATTGCAAAGTTACTGCAAGAGCCATATCGGATCCTAAATTGTCAGCTGCATTTAGAGTTCTTGTAAGTAAATTCGAGCTTGCAATTATATCACAATGAGTTAATATAAATTGTTCCGTCTCCTTGAAATAATCACTCACAGAGAGGATGGCACCATCAATACCTTCGGATTTTTGTGAAACATATGTGATACGAACACTTAGGGCTTCACCGTCATTAAAATAATCTTGAATCTCTGTATTGTTCTCTTTAGTAACAATAATTAGGTCGGTTATTCCATTTGATGAAAACCGTTCAATGGCATATTGTATCATTGGCTTATCCAGAATTGGAATCATTGGTTTCGAAATATTGTCGGTTAATGGCTTAAGTTCCTCACCATGACCAGCGGCTAGTATTACTCCTTTCATATTGTTTCTCACTCCACAGTTACAGATCTCGAAATTCGAATGTTATCTCTTTGATTTCCAAATAAAAACTCATACACATGGATACATTTACATTCATTTTCCGTATTATTACAGGAATAAAACGGATATTTAAAACTTTCAATTTCGCTTATATATAAATTATCAAGATCAACTTAAATATAGCTTATTGAACCTGCATAATCCTCATGTTTTGAATCAATAATTTACCTAATCGATATAAAGAATCATTTGGAATTGTTAAAATTAAAAACATTTATGATACATTAAGTTGGTAAAACATTGGATGAAATCATTGCGAGAACTCTATCGGATAGGTACTGGCCCAAGTAGTTCACACACAATGGCTCCGCGAACAGCAAGTATCGCATTTCAACAAAAGCACCCTGATGCACCTCTTTTCAGAGTTACGTTATATGGGAGTTTAGCAGCCACAGGAAAAGGACATCTTACTGATGAGGCAATACAGGGTGTATTTGGGAAAGACAAGGTGGAGTTCATATGGAAACCAGACGAGGAATTACCACTTCATACAAACGGTATGAGATTTGAAGCCCTCTCACAAGATAAGAAAGTGGATGGTGTATTTGAGGATTATAGTACTGGTGGTGGGGCGTTATTATCTGACCCCTCAGCTGACAATGTATATCCCGAAACTACAACTAAAGATATCATTGACCTTGTGTTGAATGATTATGGAACGTATTGGGAGTATGTAATAAATAGAGAACCTGATATCATGGGTTATTTGCAAAATGCATGGCAATACATGGATAAATCGATCTCAAACGGTCTTAGTAAGCGAAAAATATTACCAGGTAAGCTAAAATTACCAAGAAAGGCTCATTCAATTTACAGCAAAAGTTCCATGCTGGAAAAATCAATCAGATATAAGGCTAGATTAAGTGCCTACGCTTACGCAGTTTCTGAGGAAAATGCTAGTGGTGGAACAATTGTAACAGCCCCTACTTGTGGTGGCAGTGGAACAGTTCCTGCAGTCCTGAAATCTATGCAAAAACGAATGAGATTATCGGACGAAGTTATAGTGCAAGCACTAGCTACAGCAGGTGTATTTGGTAATATTGCCAAAACCAATGGGTCTATATCTGGGGCTTATGTTGGTTGCCAAGGAGAGGTAGGTGTTGCATGTGCTATGGCAGCAGCAGCAGCCTGCCAGCTACTGGGTGGAACACCAAAGCAAATAGAATACGCAGCGGAGATGGGATTAGAACATCACCTTGGCTTGACATGTGACCCTGTATACGGATTAGTACAAATTCCCTGTATCGAACGCAACGCACATGCCGCCTTACGAGCTCTAGATTGTGCCTATTTAGCAATACTATCTGATGGGACGCATCGAATATCATTTGATGATGTAATTGAAGTAATGTTGGAAACTGGCAAAGAAATGTCTAAAAATTTCAAGGAGACATCTCTAGGCGGATTAGCTCGAGTCTATGCACATCGTTTCGAGTTGCTAGACACCGAGAATGAGAAGATAGACAATTAATTATCAAGAACCATCGATTGATTGAAATGTGATTTTGTTTAATATACTTTTTCAATAACAAATTCAACTAAGATCCTATTTGGATGATTCATTCTTTCATCCATCCCAGTCTCGAAACTATCTTTTGGGATATACTTCTCAACAATTTTAGTCACGATTTTTTTGTAATCATCAAGTGATTTATCTTTTATTTTGGCATTTCCATAAACAGAAAAATACGGTCCACCTGAAGGATCCACAATAGATAACCCTGATTTTGCATTAATTTGAATATTACGGATTTTAATACTGTGGTCATACGCACTGAAATACAATTTGCTATTGTGTTCAACAAGCCATAGTGGTACCATATGCGGATATCCTTCATCATTGAAAGAAGAAAAAGTAGCAACTACTGGTTTTTCCATTAGTGATTTGAATCGTTCAGTTACTGAGGTCATTAACAGATTTTCTATGTTTAATTATAAAAACCATATTTTCACAATTAATAATCGAATAAGTGATTGTGGGAAAATCTTGGGATTGATAAATTTAGCTTTGAAATATGAGGTCTTCAATAGTCAGCTCGATAATTAATCATAATTTTCACTGAAGAATTTGCTCAAGGTATGGAACAATCAATTTTGGATGAATTTTTATGATTTTGTTTAAATTGATCGATCAAAAAACTCTTGTTAGATCGTGATTTTGTAGATTATATGAAGAATTACAGAGATGAAATCAAGAAATATTCGACAACAATTGTGGAAATGGAAATTGGTGAGATAGCAATGAAGGAATTCAATAAATATGTTGCCTATCGCGATGATAAAGGTCAGACACTCACTCTGTCTGAACAGGAAGAAATTGGCGTTTATCTACTTGAAGAAGCAGAACGGCATTATAAAAAATTGTTTGACAAATTAAGATCATACGATATCGAAGATCAAACTAAATAGTATTTTAGATTGCTAATTCATAATTGAATAACACAAATATTATTCGATTATGTTTATTGTATTATTGAAACTAACATTTTGATGATGATTATATATCGAACAATCTAGTTTAGGAGGTCAGACTCTCTATAAAAGTGATTTCCATCATTATCCTTAAAGTTGCATCTTAATCCTAAGATCATCTAAATTGTAGGTACAATGTTTTAAACGCTGAAATTAACTAATTTCAGACGATCAGGCGAGATGATGTCGCCACTACTCCATTTAGATAAACTATTTGGAGCTACTTTTCGCATGATATTGATTGCTCCATTAATATCCGCATTTATTTGTAAATTACAATTTTTACACTTATACAAACCACGTTTTACTCGGTTTGCTTTTCTGATTAAACCACAACTTGAACACGTTTGTGAGGTATATGCCTCATCCACAAATTCCACATTTATTCCAAATAATTCTCCTTTGCTCTGTAAATTCATCTTGAATTTAACGTAAGGGATCTGCTGGAATTGCTGAGCTGTTTTCTTTCTCATTTTCAGACCACGTTTCATATCGTCCCAATCACCAATAACAATATTGCCTATTTTGTGGTCTACACAATGTCTGATGATTTTATTAACACTTTGAGCAATAAAATTTCTCATTACGTTATATCTTTTGACTCCAATATTTGTCATCTTATTACCCCATTTTATCTCCTGCTTATCATATTGACTCTGTAATTTTGCTCGTTTCTTATTCCACCATCGATTGTATGATTTAATTCCTCGTCCTTCTATGATGAAGGCAGTCTCTCTGGTAGTAATTGTTGTGGCAAAATTATCCAAGCCCAAATCAATGGATAAATATTGTTTGTAGTCAAATTCAGGTATATTGACATCCGCTCGATAAACAAATTCTATCTCAAAATAGTCTCCTTTGTATCGAGGTACTATTCTCACCATGTTGATCAATTTATCTCGAATATTTGGGGAATGGTTACCCATACATATCTTACACCCATGCTTTCATTACCTCTTTTACCCAGACTTAGCCTTAATTGATCTCCTTCCCTTTTGATCTGTCTAGGTATAAATTGGGCTACAAAATACCCATCCTTTGCCAGGTATGAGGGAGGGTTGACCTCCTCATCGTACTCTCCATTCTTTTTCAATTTCAATAATTCAAAAAACGAGGAATAACTTTGTCTCAGTGTCCTTATGGTTAATTGAGCATTGTCTGAATGAAGTTGAGTGTAGGTAATATGAGATTTTATTTGTTTGAATAATTGTTTTAATGTCAGATATTTGCCAGTGAGATCAAAATGAGTCTTGATCAAATATAATGCACTGTTGTAAAGATTTTTACATTTGTGACTCAACCATTTCAATGTTTGATAACAATGTAAATTTGGTCGCAGATGGTTTTTCTGAACAATAAAAGACATGTGTTATTCAATAATATCTAGGGTATGGAAGTACTTTGAATCTTTGGAGGACATAGTGTCAGTAGTAGACCGGAAGTAATAATAGAAAAAATGTACGGACTATTTAGATCATGGGATATATACAAGAAAAATAATGCTTTTCGAATGATATATGCAGGAATCTAAATCAAATATTTTAATTAGAATTTTATTGGTCGATATAGATGAGAAAAATCCGGTCTTTAACCATCATTTCTCAAGAAGGGATTACGATTTATCATTATCCTTTCGTGAAAGATCTGATTGATATTCATCTATTTAGTGCTTTTTCATCAGCCATTCTTTCAATAGCACAGGAATTGGAGGATGATTTAATTGCCATTAATATGGAAAAACAAAAAATATTCTTCAAAAAAATATCAGATGGATTTTTTGTCTTATCCGTTGAACGAAAAGCAAATTACAATTATGTTCAAAAACGCTTGCGGATGTTAAAAAATTCTGAGAAGATAAAATTTCTCCTTTCAGACCTTGATATTGGTATGATGATCAATGTTAGCGAAGAACTTGATGAAGAAGTAGAGAAAATTTTTGATATGCCAATTCGCTCCCAGATACCTGCTCCAGTTGCTGAAATAACCAAGGACGTTTTCTTAGAAGCTTTGGAAGGATTAGAATCAATTTAATCATTTCAAATCAAGCATGAATTAATCTGAATCTGGTAGACAGAAAGATTAAAAGCAGACAAAAAATATTATTTATAGGGAAGAATGTGATTGGTAATCCACAGAATCTAACACCACATAAACCCAAAGTCATTACTTCCGATATAGAGGTTATCAGCTTTTATAATAAAATGGATCCTCGTGAAGTAACAGCAGATCTAGTTGAAGGGGCTTATATTCTTATTGAGGATTTTTATTTTAATGGTTTACAGGTTCTGGAAGAATTAAAGAAAGTACTCAAACACAAATACCACGATCAAGATTTTCAGGGACAACGAGAATATCGCTCAGCATTTAGAAATGCATCACATAGACTATTACTCATGGTTGTGGATCATGAGCTTGAAGTTCGAAAAGCACCTGAAATTGGCTGGCTAAAAATATTATATCCAGAAGATTCGGAATTTTTGATATCTTTTCCAGAAGTTCAAGGACTTAATAGTTCCTGGCAGTGGTATCTAAAAGGTCTGGAAATAGAAATCTTAAATTTACGCATCCATCCTTTTTATGGAACCTATTTTCCTACCAGATTTGACCATCTACAGTTATTTGATAAGTGGTTAAAAAGTTACGAGGGCCCTAAGAATAATGCAATTGATATTGGAGTTGGCAGTGGCGTATTATCATTTCAGCTGTTACAAAATGGATTTTCACAGGTTTTAGGGACTGATACCAATACAAATGCTATAATTGGTGCGACTCAGGAAAGTGAACGACTAGGATTTTCAAATAAACTCACACTGAGGTCTGGTGATTTATTTGCTGATTGTGGTTTTAAAGCTGACTTAATTGTCTTCAACCCTCCATGGTTAATTGCTCAGCATGAGTTAGCGGAAGGGATAGACAAAGCCATTTATTACGATGATGATTTGTTCCCTCGGTTTTTTGAGCAGGCAAAACAGCATTTAGAAAAAGAAGGTAAACTAGTTTTATTATTTTCGAACCTTGCAGAAGTGGTTGGATTAGATGGTGATCATCCCATTCTTAGTGAATTGAAGAGTGGTGATCGATTTACGAAAGAGTTGCACATGCAGCAAAATGTAAAATCTTCTTCAAAGAAGACAAAAAGAAAGAATTGGCGGAAAGATGAAAAAGTTGAATTATGGGTTTTAACTCATACCTAAGAATAGTTTAATCAATTAAAAGAATAGATAATATTAATTAAATCCGAGCGTAAAATAGCCTATTAGATCGATCTCTATCATTTTAATCACATAACACAATTGATGATAAATTGGCTATTATTATTTTTGCCTTATTTTGATTAAAAGTTATCTTGTCCGTTTTTCCAGTTAATAGAGAGAGAAATGGGATAAAAGCTGAGTCTGCTGATTGTTGATCATGAAGGCTGTCCCCAATTGCAATAGTTGTTGATGTGGATGCGTTTGCTTTATTCATACCAAGAATAAAAGGTTCTGAATGGGGTTTGCCATTCTTAATCTCATCTCCACTCACTATATCATCAATCAAATCCATTATCCTAGCTGCTTCCAAGAGCAGAATAACCAATCGCTGATGTGTGCTACTTATGACAACACGCTTCACATCATATTGAGCCAATTGTGTCAGAAGTTCAATAACGTGTGGAAAGACGTGAACATCCTTAATAATTGTTGATAAATGATCCTCTTTTTCTATTGCAGCCTGCCATATTTGTTGATGAGACAATTCGGGAGTGAATTTTTGGATTATATCCTGGGGTGTGAGCCCCATTAGCGGTTCCAGCTCGTCACGAGATACTGATTTTCCCATCTGATCAAGTATTGCTCGAAATGCTTCAATATGGAGATCAAGACTATGTATTAGGGTTCCATCTAAATCAAAAAGGAATGCCTCCACCTGTGAAAACTCGTGCTTCGCCCCATTCACATCAGTAATAATGACATCCATTGCTAACACAACACAATTCACCCTCTTAAGGCCTCACCAATAGAATGAGAAAATAGAAATTAATTTTATCATATGCAATAGATTGATATGAAATGAGGATAATTATGAATTTTTGTTTACTAGGTAAATACCTGAGAATATTGTCGCAAAAGCAATTGGGTATATCAGGGAGAATTCTTCTTGTGCAAAAACGACTGAGAAGAAAATACCAAATAATGGAGCAAAATTGATTATTACAGCAGTGCGTGTGGGGCCTATATGTTTAATCGATACATTATATAGAGAGTATGCAATTGCCGCTGCAAAAATGCCTAAATATGCAAGTCGCCACATTGTAGCAAATGAGATTGGAGGAGATCGTTGATTACTTTGTTCTGCGACCATCAGTATTGTAAGCATTATCCAACCAGAAACTAGACTCCAAAATTGGTAAGTTAATGGCGGAATTTCTTTTAAAATAGTTTTAGAAAATACTGTGTAAATTGACCAAGATACTGAAGCTCCAAGTATAAGAAAATTACCAAGATATCGGTTTTCAACATCTACATTAGGTGATGAATTAAATATCAAAAGTACTCCAATAAATGAGATTGAAATCCCTAATGTTTTGATCCGGTCCAACCTCTCTTCATCATAGACGAAGTGTGCGAGGATTGGAGCAATCACTGCAATTCCCGCATTTATAACAAGTACTCCATCCGATCCTGATGTGTATCGAAGTCCAGATAAGAAGAAAAAATTATGTAATGCCACTTGAAATAAGCCAAGTATGGCTATCTGTTTGATCAAGTGTTTTGGAAATACTATTTTTTTATCGATTAAAATGACAGATACGAATAGAAAAGGTATCGCGAATGAGATTCTGATAAATGCACTAGTAAAAGGGAATGGTCCTAATTCATGTGTAGAAACATATCGAGTTATTGGCCAAGAAGATCCCCATAGTACAATAACTACAAACATTGCTACATAACTTAAATAAACGTTTGACATATTTTGAGTAGAAGACGTTTTTTCAAGGGACCTTTCGCTCTCTAACAGTTTGTTCTCTGATATCTTAATAATATTGGACTAACATTTAACCTTAAATTATTGTTGATTTGACGTATTATTAATAATCTTGTCAAAATAAATTAACTTTCACTTATCAATTAAATCAAGAGGCAGAAGGGAGTAATATTTTTGACCGATCGACGGAGAATTTCAGATCAATTGATCTTGGTGGAAATTAAGAATAAAATCTAGACTTAACAAAGAATTAATTTAATAAATCAAGATTCTTAATCGAAAATAGATGGGGTCTCTATCAATCCTCAAAGATTCTCTTTCAGTATTTTGTACTATTGGAAATCATAGAAGTTCGAATGAAGATAGGTATCATATTGAATTATTATCTTTTGGAGAATATGAGCTTCTATTTATTGGAATTTTTGATGGTCATGGAGGATCCAAATGTTCTAATTTTCTTAAAGAGAATATTACAAAATATTTTCAATTTACAGATGAAGACCTTTCAGATATTGAAAAATTAAAGAAATCAATAACTAGTTCTTGTTTGGTAATTAATCAAATTTTCTTCGCAACTTATCCGGATGATTATGATGGTAGTTGTGCATTAATGAGCTTCCTTCTCAAAACCAAAAAGGGGTATCATTTGTTGGTAGCGAATGTGGGAGATTCTATGGGTTTGGTGTTAAAGAAAGCAAAAAAAAGAAAATTAGATTATTCTATTTTGAACAAACTTCACAAGCCATTTGATCCACACGAGAAAGCTAGACTTGAGGAATCGGGATTTGTGGTAATAAATGATCGGTTTTTGGGTCTCGCTGTATCAAGAGCCTTTGGGGATCAAGATTTGGCGGAAAAAGGAATAACTTGTATACCTGAATTTAGGGATTGTGAAATAACAAAGAAATTTCGATATATGGTTTTAGCTAGTGATGGTTTATGGGATGTGGTTACGGAGGAAAAAGTTTTGGAATTGATTCATAAGGATAATGCTAACTCCGAGATATTGACTGAATATGCCCTTGAAAATGAATCTATGGACAACGTAACTGTTATTATTTGCAATTTTGCGTCACTATTCAATTGATGATCTCTCTTAGTATTGAGTGGTGTTTGTTTATCAAGATAAGTGAGCAGGTCTTGCAAGGATAGTTCCAATCCGTAATAATTTCAAATAGAATTATTTAATCGATCGAATAAACAGCAATCCAACAATTGCCCGAACAACAATAGAATTAGAATTATTTCAAATACTTTATCAAGATTGTTAAAATTTTAAAGTGTGGGATTAAAATTCTACGTTGTAGCAGTTGAAATCCAATCTTCTGGGAATCTAGGGGCATTGGCAAGATTGTGTTACAATTTTCAAGTTGAAAAATTAATATTAATTGATCCGAAATGCTGGGTAGATAATCGAGCTTATGAAAGAGCGACTGATGGGAAATCATATTTGGAAAATCATCTACGATATGATACATTAGAGAGTATAGTGGAAATGTGTGATTTTACGGTAGGATTTACGGGTGTTTTGTCTGATCAAAGTAAACTCAGTAGAAGCCCAATTGCCATACATGCCTTAGTTAACGAGCTTTCTTCAAAAGAGAGTGGAATATGTGCTCTTATTTTTGGTCCTGAAGACGTAGGTTTGTCAAATAAGCATTTATCAATTTGTGATACAATTTCGACAATACCTCTTCTTGGAGAGACTAGATCTTCCAAAATTCTAAATATATCTCAAGCAGTAGGAATTGTGCTATACGAAATCATGCGGGACAAGATTAATCAGTTAAATGAAGAAAAATCATATCTCCAATTGCTATCTGGAGAGACAAAACGGAGAAATGATGTTTTACTTAAACAGGTAATTGAGACTTCCAGAATACCAAAAAATACTCAACAACAATCTTTAAAGGTCTTGCGAAATATTATAGGAAGATCAGTAATGACCGAAAAAGAAGGATTTACCTTGATTGGTATTTTTAATAGCATACTGAAAACTTATGAGAATGGCTCACCAAAATGGACTACTACTAGGTAGTATCAAATGATCGATCACCATTACTTCGATCTTTCTTTTTCTTTTTCATTTTCCATTATTTGTTTGAATACATCTTCATCCATCATATCAATTTCATCTATTGATTTGAGGAATTTTTCATTTGTCTCCTCTGCAAAGAAACCAAGTTCCAACAGAAAGCTTTGCATTTGACTTTTGAATTGTGGATTATGCAGATTCCATTGATCGAGAACCGCATAACCACTAATTTCGTAAACAATTTCGAAATGATGATCTGCCCCCCGATCGACAAAATAAATATTTAGGAATGTCACACCGTTAGGTAATGAATTTTCCCTTATTCTCCGTATTACGGAACCAGTTAACGAAGTCAAAACCCCGTCCCATTTAAATTTACCAGAATAGACACGTAACATATAGTCACCTTTTTGGTGAATGAATTATTCTACTTTAATTTAAAAATATAATGTGCCCAAATGTTTCAAAAAAAGTAGTTTTCAGAAGCACATGCTTAGACTATCTTTCAAATCAGATCAAAACTCAGTAACAATTGAGGAATTAGGCAGATTACTGCTCCTACTCGCAGCAACAGTTGTGCTTGCTATTGGAATTTATATCAGCATTGATGGAATTCAGAAGTATCGTATTGCCAGACAAGAAATAATAATAAATACAAAATTAGATGAATTACTTGATGTGATGGATGAAGATGGGTGAACTGGCCTTGCTCGGAAAGTGCCAATCCGTGATATTTTGAAAAGTAAAGTTTCATATGTATCGATCGGTTGTTGTCATTAATAATTAGTGAGACATTACCTCCATTCAAATT
>JAAFKL010000032.1 GCA_021399405.1 Candidatus Heimdallarchaeota archaeon
CGACAAGCATTACAATCACAACTCGTCTTGTATACAATATTCTCTACTCTATTTCGAAATTTAGAATAAGTACTCTCAACTAAATCCAATATGTTTTCGCCTTTCGGAACAGAATTAGTTTCAGCACAGGCAAAGATAGCATCCCCTTCAACTTTTACTATTGTTAGTAGGGATTGAAAATTCTCAATAATCAGTTGTAAAAGTTCTGTAAGAATTTCTTGAGAGTGTTCTAATTCTGTCGTTGCTACATATGAAGTGTAGCCGGTGATATCACCCAGTACCAAATACCCTGTCTCAGTCTTCATACTCATATATTTTTTCTCCAATTTTGAACAAACGCACTTCTACATGACTGTTTGTATAAGAGAGACTTGAAGGAATGATTGTCTAAAGAACATATTACAATGGGTGTAAGAGAGTGAAAATAAAGGGTTGCAACACTCCCAGAAAGGAGATATTCAGTTCGGATAGGTGATTCTATCTTAGCATCCCTAAAGACCTTCGGTAAAAGGTGGATTACAAAGAAAGAATGCAGTGATTAAAGTCCTAAAGCAGTCTACAGATCAATTTGTGTCAAAATACTAATGAATAATCAAAAGTAATAACAAAGGTTCTAAATAGTAACACATAAAGTATTACTTATGGTTACTGTCAGTAAAAAGATAACCAAAAAAGGGCAGATTCATATTCCAAAGATATTTCTCGATCAATTTGACATAAATCCAGGAGACACTGTGTTAGTTGAGATTCTTGGAGATGGAATTATTATCAAACCGAAGTTGAAATTTGAAGAATTGGAAATAATATTAAATAAACAAGTCAACAACATGCGAAAATTCATCAAGAAGCCAATCAAAATGGGCGATCTGCTTGGAATTTCATTGGAAGATGAATTTGAGGACAACTAACTATGATATTTGTTGATACAAATTTTTGGATCTATTTGATTTCAGACGATAAAGAAATTCATGAAAAACTCATCAAGCTTTATGAAAAATACCTCCCAGAGGGGTTGGTCACAAATTTACTTGTGTTTGATGAGTTTCTATATATAAACAGGAAAAAATATAAAATCCCCTACTCAGCCAGCATTGACTATTGGGAGAGTATAATTCAAAAATCAACTACGATACTCCCAATCGATTCTCGCACATATACAAATATGAGAGATACTCTATTGAAAACTTCATTAAAACCCTCAGACGCAATCCATGTCGCAACGATGCAAATCCATGAAATCGACACAATCATAACTGAGGATAATGATTTTGATACCATTTCGAATATCAATCGAATCTGGATCTAACGGTTATATTCTTTCGTTTAGTGATTTATTCATTCTTCAAGGCATTTTACAAAATGTTGTCAACCTGAGATAACCTTGAAAGAATATTCCGACTTAGGTCCAAAAGCAGTCTATAGATGCATTTAAACTTTTCAAATTAATAATTCAAAACTAATGATTTATTGAAAAAATATATTAATATTACAATTGACTCAATCAAATAGTGTGCAATCAAGCGATTTTAAGTTAAATAAGTTAATAACAGTCAAAGTATTACTGTCTATTTAATGAAAAAGTCATCCAGAGTCGTTTTGTTAATTTTTATTTTGTGGCTTTTCAATTTAATGATAGTTTTATCACCTTTAACTACTGGAAATCGAGTAACGTTGGATCATGGTTTTTGGAATATTTACGCATCCCCAAATGAAGATCTGATACTAGTCGTTAGCTTTGATAAAGCTATAATTTATAATCTTGATCTCGAAAAACAGGGAGAATTCATTGATGAAGAATTTAATTATGATGCTATAGGTTTTCGCAATAGTGTTCCAACATGGAGTCAAGATCAGAAATATATAATATTGGACAATGAGTATTATGTTTACTATCTAAATTCAAATGATCTCTCAATTCAGTATAAATTACATAAATTTGATGATTTGAATGTTTCAAGGACTGAAGCAAGATATCAAGGACATTACATCGATCCACAGAACAATTTGCATTATTTGCGAAATAATTCATTGGTTAGGATAAATCCACAAACTAGTGTTGTCAATACGGTTGCTGATCTCTCATACAATAATTTAACATTCATAGAGGCATTGTTTCATCAAAATGGACAGTATGTAGCTCTATTTGAAAACCAAGGAGATGGTGTAAATTTAGTGATTCTTGATTTAATATCGAATACGTATTCGCCAATAGAACAATATGTCATTGGGGGTATTTATTTTGCCCCATCAAAACCATATTTGGCATTCAGGACAATGATAACTGGGTTAGACCCGACTTTAACTATTTATGATCTGGAAACTAATACATATGCCACTCCTTTTATTTTTAATATTCGTATAAGTCAATTTAATTTGGTTTGGTCCCATGATTCGGCAGAGATATTAGAAATTAGCCCGAATTCCAGTGAGGGGGGATATGAGAGAGCCTATACTGACAATGTGATCAAATACGATGTAGTAAGCGGGAAAAAGAATTTTAATTTCAAATTTAGTAGAGGTCTTATTTATGAAAGCGATCCTGTTTCCTACACTTGGCTTTCTAATTCTGACAAAATCGTCATTGTTGATTGGACTGGAATTGGTTCCCCTAAACTAGTTTTACAAGATATTGGAGAGAATGCAATCACAATCTATTCAATTGCGGGCTATGCATTATTTTTATTTGGAGTGACATCATCATTATTACTTTTGAGTATTTATTTTTACAAGAAACCAGCAATCTATAATTTTCTTACTAGGAAAACCAATAATGCTACAAACTCACAAGAAATTTCTGATGTTATATATGAGGATTTTATTGTTCAAGGGTTTGCTTTTTTAACACTGTATTACATATTAGCTTCAATCCTTAATGGAAACATGCGAATAACAGGATATAATCCGGAACAGATTCCAGTTACAACAGCAGATATATTATTTTTCTCGTTTCTTTCAATGCTTGATATCTCAATTATCGTTATTATCATGCTATTAAGGGGCAATAAAATCAAACACAAGACCGCTGGATCAAATATAGAGCAATCAGCGGGGGTATTACTAATACTGGGTATACTAATTGCAAGATATATCCAAGGCTATTCGTATGGATTAATTCATCCTCATCTTACCAATATTTTGAATTATGTGCTACCACTCATTATCTTTGTATTTATATTTTGGATAATGAAAATAGTGTTTAATTCCAGATTGTTTTCAACCGATACTAAAAATATCATTGCGGGGTTCCCAATGGTGTTCTTCTTGATATACACTTTTACTTTATTTATCAGTCTACATTAGACAAATAATATTACAGGAAGTCTAATTGTGTCAGATAAACCTAAGACTTTTGATTTCCGATTGTTTGAGTAAGTTCTAAAATTACTTTTACCATAAATTCAATATCTGAGTTTTCAGTTCTCCAATTTACAATTGCGGGTCGAAGGGCAACTTTTCCCAGATAGGTTGTTGTACCTAAAAATACTCTACCATCGTTTAAAATTGCTTCACCAAGTTGAGTATTAAGATCATCTAATTTCCCTTCATCTATCCCACCAGGATTATATCGGAAACACACGACATTGATAATTACATCTTCAAGAAGTTCAAATTCAGAAGAAGCATTAACAAGTTTAGCCAAATAACGGGCTTGATCCAAATTCTTACTAATCAGAGATATAAGTCCATTCTTTCCATAAGCGTGTAGTGTTGACCAAACAGGGAGTGATCGGGCTTTTCGTGAGCTTTCAGGTCCCAGCATTCCAAGAACTGGTTCCTCCTCCACCCAATTTGGTAGATATTCTGCAGAATATCTGAAAGATTTTTCCATATATGTTCGATCACGCACAAAACCAAACCCTATATCATATGGAACATTTAGCCACTTGTGACCATCAACAGCAATAGAATCAGCTTTTTCCAATCCATCTAGCAGATGTTTTGTTCGCGGATCTACTTTTGCAAATAATCCAAAAGCTCCGTCAACATGCAACCACATATTGTATTTCTCAGATAACTCAATTAATTCAGGGATGGGGTCGAAAAGACCTGCATTAGGCTCACCTGCAACTGCGACTACAATACACGGGGTTCCATTAAGTTTCTTCAATTCTTGTTCTAGTTTTAGTATATCAAATGCCCCTCTATGATGATCTGCAATTGTAACAATAGATTTTCTTCCAAACCCAAGCATCCCGATTACTTTTGAATCGCTTGGATGGAGAAGATGGCTAGCAAAAATTTTGGTTTCCGGTAATTTAGTCAAACCATCCTCAAATACATCGATATCATATTGCTCTCCTAACCATTGTCTTGCTGCAATCAAACCCACATAAATTGCCATTGTAGCACCAGTTGTCATAATTCCACCCCATGATCTTGGAATTTCAAATAGTTCCTTCAACCAATTTAATGCAATTAATTCCAATTTAACAGCAAGAGGAGAGGTGATAAAGGCGTAGGAGATTTGGTCTGTTATTGCAGCCAACCATTCCGCACCAAGTGCCGCAGGTGTAACCCCACCAACAACGAAATGGAAGAAACGAGGTCCTGAACTTGCGACTGTTGCCCTCAATCCTGGATTTATAAGTTTGGAAAGCGTTGCAATTCCACCATCACCTGATTCAGGAAAAGGAATGTCAAATTCTTTTAAAACCTCTGAAAAACCCTGTTGCCTAACATTCATAGAGTCAAGCGATCCTATATATTTTTTCGATTCCTCAGAAATATAATTAATGATGTCCTCTATTTCTTCTTTTCTTGGTTTACCAAAACTATTTGACATATCAAGATCATTTCAAATGACTTGAAAAACAATACGATCGGGATTAGAAAGGAGGAGAGGTGAAGTGTTTAACAATGACCTAGTAGTCATAGTTGTTGAAGTTGGACATCGAAGAAATATATTCAAACGATTCGGATAGGTATTTCACATGCAACTGCTAATTACTGATTGAAACGTATCAGATGTTCTCTTAATTATTTGCTATCTAATTCAACGGATCCATCTTCAAGATTCTCAAATAATTCTCTTTCAGCTTCTTCATGCCTTTTATTAGCCTTTGCCGAGAAATATGCATTCATTACATCACTTCTTGTAACCCATCCGACTAAACGATGATCTTTTTTGGAACTGATAACAGGCATTCGATTAATATTTTGCTTAGACATTGTCAACATCACAGTTGAGACTGGACAGCTACGAACAACGGTAATTACATTTTTACTACATAAATCTCCTACAACCCAGTCATCTAATGAAGTTGTATCTACCCCTTTTGTTACGTCGTGTTCAGTGATTATTCCCACAAGATGATTATTATCTACAACGGGGAAACCAGTATGTCCCGATCTTTTCATCAAGTCAATTACTGTTTCTAATCGATCTTTACTCGAAACGTAAACAGGGTCCTTAATCATAATACTTGACACTGGAATATCTTCTAACACATCAATTGATGATGTGAATTCCAAACCTCGACGTTTCAATTTGATTATGTAAATATCATCTTCCATTAAAGCCTTGCTAACCACCCAAGCAGATAAAACTGCAAACATAAGAGGGATAATTAATTGAAAATCATTTACCATTTCACTTGTCATGACCACAGCAGTTAGTGGAGCTCGTGCCGAACCTGCAAATAATGCGGCCATACATAATAGTGCAATAACCGGGATACTCAAACCAATAAAACCAGTACTATCCATTAGACGACCAATTCCTGTCCCTAACATTACTCCAATAAATAAAGTTGGAGCAAATACACCACCTGAACCACCTGAACCAATTGTTAGTGCAGTCGCTATAAATTTAAGAAGAGCTAACACGATTACGATTTGAAGAGATAATTTCAACGCGAACGCATCATCAATTGCTGCATAACTGATACCACTCATTTCTGGATACCATAATTCCATTATCCCAACTCCCAATCCGCCCAAACCAGCCAATAGAATAGGTGTTGTAGGTATTTTTTCTAATAAATCCTCCATCCAGTAAAATCCTTTTGTCCAAATCACGGATGCAACACCCATTAGAATGCCTAGGAATATGAATATAGGTACATTGATAATATGTAGATATGAAGCACCAGTTGGAAAGATGAAAGCAGGACTTGTGCCTAGGAAAAATTCACCAATTGCAGTACCAACAACTGAACTTGTTACTAATGGTAAAATTGGGAAAGATCTTTTGTCACGTCTGATTATTTCTAACCCAAATAATACTCCACCCAAAGGTGCATTGAACGTTGCCGCAATTCCTGCTGAAACTCCAGATACAACTAGAATTTTAGTTTCTTCAGCATTAAGATTAAGTCTCTGAGAAAGTACACTAGCGAAACCACCACCAATCTGAGCAATAGGTCCTTCTCTTCCTGCTGAGCCTGTAGTACCGATCGTTACTGCTGAAGCGATTATCTTTACAAATGGGACTCTTATTCGCATATGTCCTTTGTGGTGATTAACTGCTTCGACTATTTCTGGTACACCGTGACCTTTTGCTTCGCGTGCAAAATAATATATTAAAGCTCCGACGATCAACCCACCGATAGCAGGAGCGGCAACTGTAACAATTGCAGTATATTTCTTTGAAATATAATTTTCAATTAGAGTATTTGGTCCTTCAACAAGTAGATAATTGACTCCATCAATCATCATACGAAATACAATAGCCCCTAGACCACCAATTATTCCCACCAATATTGCCAAAATAATAATTCTAATATCAGGATCCAAATTATAGAAACGACTCTTGGGTTGAATTGGACCTCTGATATTAATTTCAGACATATTTGATCTACAATTTCGACCATTACGATTCAATATTTGACTGTGATGGAGTATTACAAATCAAATAAATGCAATTAATAAAATACATTTCATTAGTCTAATCATTTAATTTTCTCTAAGTAAGGGGTGTTTACTAATTAAACAACTCCTGAAATTAAGGAATTATTTAAAATGTAAAGTAAGCAATACAAAAATTCTTAAATTTTTAATAAGATTCTTAATTAACAATCACTTCGATATTTAATCATGGGACAGTTTAGTCTTCAATCAGTTAGTGATATTAATTTAGTATACGAAACAGCAAAGGATTCCACATCAGCGGAAAATTTCTGCCAGATATCATTTGATAAAGGTCAACGGCTTTTACGAAAAACTCTTGCCAATCATTTCAAACCGGAATTTTGGAATTTAATTTCTGACAGCGGATTTTATTTCTGCCCCACACGTGATTGTCCAGTTTATTATTTTAACAACCAGTCTAAAGTATATCTTGGAGAAAATGATGTTCAGACGAAGGTTATGCACAAAATGGAGATCGGTGCGGATAATAGGCCTGCATGCTATTGCAAAAATGTCCTCGAATCTACAATTTTTGATGAATTACTTGTAAGAAAATGTTGTGATTCTTTAATTGATATTCAGAATTTCACTGAAGCGAATACAGGGAAAGATTGTTCAATTACAAATCCAACGGGTCGATGTTGTGGTAAGCAAATTAGGGAGATTCTAGAATGGACACAGGATAAGAGAATGGAAATTGATGTTCCTTTGATGGAAGAAGCAATGTCATGTTGTGTAAGAATTGAGGAAGTAACTGCAGATACGTATTTAGAATAATTATTTGAGTAATTAATTTTCAGCTATTTTGGAATAAGATTCTAAAAATTCATTTTTACATGACTCACAACAGAATCCCATCATTTGGGACCCAATTGTTGTAATAATTCCTTTTCCTTCAAGATTTTTCTGACATAAAGGGCAGTAAATTGAAGATACATTTTCTGCAACTAAGTCAACCTCTGATGCGCCATGATCTTTGAAAATAATTGGTTTAACTTCATAATTATTAATATTATGAGCTTCTAATATAGCAATTAATTTGTTCAAATTTTCAGACGTGATATTTCTTGTGATTGCAAGAAAATTCATATGAGAAGCGATTTTGATAATTGAATCAAGGTACATGGTGTTTCTTAACGCTTCCACAAAATCATCGTGATTTTTCCCAACTCTTACCTCAATGAGAAAAGAAGTATAATTTGGGGTTAATTTTTCGTCATCAATATTAACTGTAAAATTCCTAATTACCTTCTCATCTAGAAGTTTATTCATTCTGTAAGTGACTGCAGGGACAGATAAGGATAACTCTTTTCCCATTTTTGTCAGCGACATTCTTGCATCTTGTTTCAATAAATATAATAATTTTAGATCTGTTGAGTCCATATCGCATCTCTCCTAATTCATCGGGTAAATTCCGGCAAATGCTCCAAAGTTTAATTCCTTTAATGCCTTAAAAATATCGAACTCACGGTATCGATTAGAACATTTCTGGAATATGCTTAAAATACCAACTCGTAATTCCTCAGCAATATCATCATCTACAAACATTAGAAGAGAATATGGATCTGGTTCTCCATCTTCAGTTATGGGAGTCGATTTCACTTCACGTAGCCTCTGATATTGAAGTGCAATTGAAGTATAAATTGTGAATAATTTGAAACCTTGGGTGTTCTTTTTTGGAATGATCCACTCATTAAAAATGGTCATAAACTCATCCGTTACTCTGAATTTTCGCCTAATAAGATGTTCTGTTACTTTTTCAGTTTCAGACTCGTAAATTAGAGGAGGCTTGTGATTACTCAATTGATTCAAATAGTAATATATCTTTGTACCAGGTATGAGAAGTGATTTCTTTAATTCATTAGAAGTTATATCAGGTTTTCTTAAAATTTTAATAAGAATCATCATTCTGATTGGGTCCTTAAATTGTTTAAGAACTGATTTGAAGCTTTTTTCTGTCTTAAGATCTGTTTGACTCATGTTTTCTAATTAATATTTTATATCCCAACATTAATAAAGTATGTGATTAATATATATTTAGACTGCTCAAAAAGTTGAGTAGTATGGAAGTTGAATAAAATGACAAACATCGAATTTTATACTGATTATATGATTTGGGGCGACCATGCCGCAATTAACGCAATTGAAAAAATTTCTGAAGATGAATATAGAAAGTCCTTTGGTGATTTAGCTGGTAGCATAGCAACAAAAGCTGGCCATCTAGTAGGAATTATTGAATATTTCGTGGAAGCAATAAATGGAAATCCATATGATAGTTTTCCATCTTTCGCAGATTTATCAAAGGATGATTTAATAGTAAAATGGAAAGAGCTACTTGATACTTGGAAAAACATTGTGAATACTAAACAGGGCACCTACTTTGAGATGCCCATAGCAGAAGGCAATATTGTTACAATAGAATTAATTTTTGCTGATGCATTATTTCATACCATTCATCATAGAGCACAAATTCTTTCTTTCCTAAGAATCTTAGGTAAAGGAAAAGATGTGATTCATCCTAGAGATGTGAATGTAGATTTTATCAATTATCTGTATAAAAAACAAAATCAAGTTATATTAAAAATCCCCACAAAAGTAGAAGAACAAGTAATTAGTAATTAATTGTCAACAGATTGAATGAAGTTATTAAAATCAGATTGAAGGAATTACTAAAAACAGATTGAAGAGGTTACTAAAATATGATAAAAAATTTAATAAATAATCGCATGAAACGTACTAAACCCTATCCTCAGAGTCCAAAAATGAATTATCAAGAAGTAGAAGCCTTCCTAAATAATGCCCCAATCGCAGTCATCAGCACTATGAACCCTGATGGAACAATACATTCATCACCTGTTTGGTTCATATTTAAAAACGGCGAAATTCATTTTGGAACCCAAGTAATAAGTCAAAAAATTGCGAATTTGAAACGTGATGCACGGGTGACTGTGTTGATTTATAGTCATGAAATGCCATATAAGGGAGTTTTATTTACTGGAGAAGCTATTTTAGTTTATGATAATGTCATCATGAAACGAGTTGCGGTTTTTTCTAAATATGTTTCAAAAGATAAAGCTAGATCGATGGTCGACAGTTATGCTAGCAATTTTGATCCAGTCTATGTTCGGGTTATCCCCAAAAAGATCAGTTCATGGGATTATGCAAAATAATTATCCATAAGTTAGAACCACATCATCCATTTTTTTGTAATTTGTACTATTTCAAATGAATTCATCTAACATAGCGATTAATTGTTCTCGAGAAAATGAATATTCATGCCATTCATTTAATTCAACTAATTCCTTAACTTTTTGTTTAATAGTTTCTGTTCCTTCTTCCAAATCAGGCACCACCATATATCGAGGTCTAGGATTTTCTGAAAACAAAGCATCGTAAATAGCATCGGCTACGTCTCCAGGTCCTTTGTAATGACTTCTATCTGGTTTGGCATTTGGGTCTGATATTCTTTCCATTAATTCTTCTCTGTATTTTGTTTTTCTTCTACTTTCAATTTTAGAGTAGATTCTCTTACCAGCAGACACGGCGATGTTTGATTGATAATTTCCGGGTTCTATTGTACTCACGTGGACCTCAAACTTTTCCATTTCTGCTGAAAGCGTATCACTATAAGCTTCAATTGCATGTTTACTAATACTATATGCACCCATCAATAAAGGTGACAACGTACCTGCAATTGAGCCGATGTTAACAATTCGACCCTTTGATTCAATTATAAATTCATGCAAAGCTTTGGTCACTCGAAATGGACCATATAAATTCACTTTCATCAGATAATCAAAATCGTCATCATCCATTTCATTTATCGCAATCATATCAGTCACTCCTGAGTTGTTCACAACAGCAAACAAACCATTTCCTTTGTTCTTAATGAATTCAACTAGAGTATCAATTTGATCTAGATTGGTTACATCCAATTTAATTGCTTCAACATTTTCTATATTATTCAATTCTTCAAAATCAGTATCTTTTCTCACAGTAGCATAAACCTGGTGACCTCGTGATGCTAATAATTCAACAGTTGCTCTTCCAATACCGGTTGTTCCACCAGTTATTAGAATCGGTTGTTGTGAAGTATTTACTGCCATACGTATAAATTCTTATTATTTTTAAAAACAAGGGGTTCACATCTTAATTGAATGCAAGATACATTATTTATTTATAGGAGGAGACGAATTTTCAAACATAACATGATCAGAGTTCAAACACCCACGAGGATTGATCTTGCTGGGGGGACTCTGGATCTATTCCCACTTCACCAATTTGTATATCCAGAATCATTTTCAACAATTAATGTGGCAATTTCGATTTATAATCAGGTGAGTATAGATAAATTACCATCCTCTAATATTGTGATTACCTCAAAAGATATGGAGCTTAAGATTGAATTTAATAATAGCAATCACTTACTAGCTGAAATAAAGAAAGGTGAAAATCAGTTGATGATTGCTATGAAAGCAATATATTATTTCAAAATTGAGGGTCTGAAGATGATTATCAACTCCAAAGCACCTAAAGGGTCAGGATTGGGAAATTCATCATCTCTATTAATTGCAATTCTAGGGGGATTGAATGCATATGCAAAAACCAACTATTCAAGTGAAGAAATAATAGATATCGCACAAGGTATAGAGACATCAATTTTGAAAATACCTACGGGTACTCAAGATTATATTGCAGCCATGTTTGGGGGAATTAACAAAATACAATACGAGTTGATCAGTCAAAATAAAGTTGAACTTAATCTAGAAACGATATTAGTGAGATTTCAAGATAAGGCATTACTCTGTTATGTAGAGGAACCAAAGAGGTTCTTATCTACTATAAATAATCCAAACTGGGATATTTTCAAAAATGTGGTTGAGCAGAAGGATATGGTCTTGGAAAATCTAAAGGAAATTAATAAAATTGTAGCTACAATGAATAGTTCTATTACAAACAATGATTGGAATCTTTTTGTTGAGTGTATCAATAAAGAAACTGAGATCCGATCGAAACTAAGTGAGACCATAATATCGTCAAAAATGACTGAACTGATTGGAATACTAAGCACTAGAAATATTGAAGGATACAAAATTTGTGGAGCTGGGGGAGGAGGTTGTATTCTGATTTTCTCCCAATCAAAAGAGCAGTTAAAAAATGATTTAATATCGATGAATTTTGAGATATTGGATTTTACCATTGATATCGAGGGCTTCAGTATTCTTAATTAGATTTAGCAACTATTATTCAAAATTGTTTAAGCAATAGAAAGAATTTTTGTGTAGATAATAATTCTCACTATTGTGATTACAGCGATTATATTGGGTTTAGGAGATAGGGGTAAAGTGTATTCAAATTTTGCATTAAGTGAACCCACAAAATTCAAAATTATTGCTGGAGCAGATCCTGATGAAGAAAAAAGAAAATATTTTTCGAATCAATTTAATTTAGAGAATACAAATCTATTCACATCATGGGAACAATTGTTTGATAAAGGGAAAATAGCAGATATTGCAATTATCACCTTACCAGATACTCTTCATTTTGATCCTGCAATGGCTGCAATGAAACTAGGTTATCATGTATTGTTAGAAAAACCAATGGCCACAACTAAGGAAGAATGCGAGATTCTCTCAAAAACGAGTGAGGAACACAAACGAATCTTACAAATATGTCACGTACTGCGTTATACAAATTTCTATTCCAAAATTAATGAATCGCTTAAATCAGGCTTAATTGGGGATGTTGTAAACATAAATATGATGGAAAACGTATCCTATTACCATTATGCACACAGTTTTATTCGAGGAAATTGGCACAATAGAGATAAATCATCTCCAATGATATTAGCCAAATGTAGTCATGATTTAGATGCGATGTATTGGTTTGCAAATTCAAAACCCAAACTGATTTCCTCCTTTGGTGGACTAGATCACTTTACTATTGATCAAGATAATATCCCAGAAAGATGTACAGATGGGTGTCCAATAGAAAATAGCTGTTTATATTACGCACCACGGATATACGAGGAAATCTTACCATTGTTACATATAACGGCAAAATCAGGGAAAACTACGGACAAAGTAGTTGCGAAATTAACAATGAAATATCCTAACTTGAAAAAAATTACCCCCTTTTCGAAAATCAATAACTATAGCGGTTGGCCAGTATCTGTAATTACAGCAGAAAAATCGATAGAAGCTAAAAGATCTGCTTTGGAAAACGGACCCTATGGAAGATGTGTCTACAAAGTAGAAGATCACGATGTTGTTGATCATCAGGTGGTTTCGGTTTTATTTGAAAATAATATTACTGCAACACTTACGATGCATGGTCATTCTTCAGAAGAAGGTAGATTTATTCGAATCGAAGGAACCAAAGGAACTATTGTTGGTGAATTCTTAACCTCGCATCAATCTCTTGAACACATTGATTCTCTGACAAATGCAAAATCCATTTTGTACCGATCGGCTCAGATAGATGGTCATGGGGGTGGAGATGAGGTCTTAATTGAGAATTTTGTAGATCTAGTTGAAAGCACAAAACGAAACGAAAATGTGCAAGGATTCACCGATTCATCTGTTTCATTAATTTCTCATTTGATGGCCTTTGCAGCAGACAAGGCAAGAATTGATAAAACCGTTATTGAATTTGAAAATTTCTGATTTAATTTTAATTATGCTTCAAACAGAATTCTTTGATTTGTTGACATGCCTCTTGCATAAGATCTTCTTGGGTTAATCCACTCTTTTTCCGAGGTTTCCAAGAATGATCTCCATCCTCCAACCATACAATTGTAGAAGGATCATGTGCATCAACAAAAGTGTTTGCGATTTCATAGTCGCTCAAGGTATCTCTTGTACCTTGAAGAAACAGCATTGGTTGTTTAATTTGGTAAAGGTGTTCTGTTCTCAACTTTTCCAAATTACCAGGAGGATGAAACGGATAACCCAGAAATATTAAACCATTTGCCCCTTCTAATTGATCTATTGCCATTGAACCGATCCGTCCACCATATGATTTCCCAGATACAAACATTGGATAATCGTAATGTCGCTTCACGTGTTTCCAAATTTCAATCATTGTTTTGATTGGCTTTGTAGTTCTGAATGGAGGTCTATTCCCTAATTCCTTGTAAATAAAATTAAAAGTGAAACTTGCAATACCCAATTTACCGAGTTCTTGCTGTATATCGACCATAAACTTGTGTTCAATTCCGACACCTGCTCCATGGGATAGCACTAACATACACAATGTATCGTTTGGTATTACAACCCTAGTTGTGACAGTTTGATCAAATTCTTCCAACTTGATACTTGATTCTTTTGTTTTCACTACAAAGAGGCCTGCACAATTGCAATATATTAATCGATTGAGATGATGATTGAAGATGTTTCAGTTATCCAAATTCTTGGACACAATTTCTAATAATTATCCACTGTAACTTCTCAGCATTAATAATCCAAATTTTCAATTATGGTTGCAACCCCTTGACCACCACCAATACAAGCATTTGCAACTCCATATTTTGCCTTATTATCCTTAAGAATCCGAGCAAGGGTACCTGTTAACCGAATCATTGTTGAACCTAATGGATGTCCGATGGCAATCGAACCACCCATCACATTGACTTTATCTTCATGAATCCCCAATTTATCCATTGCATTAAGGGGGACAATTGAAAATGCTTCATTGATTTCCCAATAATCAATATCATCAACTGATAAACCTGAATGAGCAAGAGCTTTTTGGGTTGCGGGTACTGGACCTCGACCCATTACAGATGGATCAACTCCTGCCCAACCAATCGACACAATTTTGGCCATAGGTTCAATCCCTCTGGTTTTTGCTTCGTCTGCCTGCATAAGCACAGCTGCTGTGGCTCCTGCATTAAGCGGTGAAGCATTTGCTGCAGTTATTACTCCTTCTTCAGTTCCCTCTCTTGAAACATATCCATCTTTTCCTCCATTCTTCTCTAAAAAGAAAGGTTTTGAAAGACGAGTTAATTGAGAAACTTTCTCAAGAGTGGATTGACGGGCAGTCATATCACGGTCGACAATCATCTTTTCCTCTATATTACCTGGTACATGACCCTCTATGGGAATTATTTCTTTTTTGAACCATCCATTTTCCTGATTTTTGACGGTTAAATTGTGACTTCTTACTCCAAACTTATCCATATCTTCCTTGGTAAATTTCGGAACTTCCTCTTCATACAATTTTTGAGCTGTTTGAAGCATATAATACATGGTGCTTGCTGTTAAATCAGGACGATAAAATATACTATTAGGGTCTTCAAGTTTCTTATTTCGGTCAATACCCTGTCCTCTGACCCTAGTCATATGTTCAAAACCGGTTGCCAGAAAAGTTTTACTAAAACCAGTCATTAATTCCATAATTCCAACATGCATTCCAGATCCAGCAGAACCACATTGTCTATCAATGAAAAATGAAGGAACATCTACAGGAAAACCAGCCATAAACGCCGGGATTTTTCCACCGTATGTCCAATTTTCCAAAACCCCGGAGGCTACTCCAACAGCGATATCGTCAATGTCTTTTTTCTCTATTCCTTTGTTTGCAAGCGAACCATCAAAGAATTTTATTAATAATTCTCCTAATAATTCATCGCCTCGAATCTCTCCAAATACATCAGTCTCTGGTTTTTGGGGTCGAGATCTCGAGAATGCAGTTCGTGCGTAATCTACCAGCCAAACTTCTTTCATTTTATTTTCCTATTTTGGGAACATGGGGTAAGAAATTTAACTATCTTGGCTAAGAAGAAATTTTTTGTTATGATTGAAATTGGACAGTGACAATCAGATATGAAAAATCTAAATACTAAATAGGTGATCCATTGACTGCGATACGGTTGAAGTTTCTAAAATCCAAAGATGCGTCCGATTAATAATTGATATCATGAGAAATACTGCATAGCCAAGAATTACCAATAAGAAAACTAATGCGGTAAACATTTCAATATCAAATGAAGAATCTCCGAACAAGGTATGATCATCGGTTAACACAGTCATTGACGATTGGACTTGTCCATTTTGAAAAACTACAGTTGAAAATCCTACAATTGCAAATAAGAAAACTACTCGAATAACTCTAGTAATCATACTTTGACCTTATTGTTATTCTATTTAAACGATCTTAGTTATTGATATTTAATTGTATATTGCTATATCAAGCTTATAGAGTCATTTGATAAGAGTTTAATTAATTGTGTTTCCAATATTTATTGATTGTTTACCATCTTTTTACATTCATCAACAAACGATTTTAGCTCTTTCATCCCAGCTTGCCAGAATTCTTTGGAACTTAAGTCAAAACCAAAAAGATCCTTCATAAACTCTTGTGGATGTTGTGAAGCTCCAATAGATAAAAATTTCTTATAATTTTCCACAAACTGTGTCTTGTTTTCACGATATGCAGGGTACATCCCGAGGACGGAAAATTCACCGAAAACATAAGGATAGTTGTAGAATCTGAGATTGTGTATAAAATAATGAGGTTTCCAAACCCACTCGTACACTTGTAATGGATCCCACTCGATTGCATCACCAAAGATTTTAGATCTAGCTTCCCAGTAAAGCTCATTAATCCGTTCTTTACTTAGGTATTCCTTATTCTCAATAGCTTCATACAAAGATTGTTCAAACAGTGTTCTGCTTCCAACCTCAAATATTAATGACATGAAATGTTCAACCATATTAAAGAGAATTGCCTTTTTCTGGGTCTCGTTCTCAACGTCATTTAGAAATTTGAGATTGAATAATAATGAACCGAATTCAGAGGCAGTTTCTGCAATTGGCATTCCAATTTCTGAGTTGTAGGTATTTTGATTCTTGAAGATATACTCAGCATGGATTGCATGACCCATTTCATGAGCCAGTGTACTAACATTGTCCATGGTTTCGTTGTATGACATAAGAATGGATGTTATTTTTTTGGTCATGAATGGAGCACAAAATGCTCCAGCAGCTTTCCCATCACGAGTTTTTGCATCAACACGGTTATTTTTAAACATCTCTTCAACGATTTTACTGAACTCAGGGTCAAATGAGTGAAATCCAGTTGTAACAATCTCTTTTGCTTGTTCCCAACTTATTTTTCTATCATCTGAGAAAGGATATGGAGCATCGTAATCCTCACCACGCAGCTTATCAGTTCCAAGTAATTTTGCTTTCATCAATAAGAAATCCTGAAATATATCAACATTTTCTAGTATCACTTCGAACATGGTTGAAATAATATCTTCTGAAAGATGTGAACTATAATAGCTCGATCCCTTGTAACTTTTGTACGAACGTTTCTTCGAATCAGTGACATGATTGGTACTAATGTTCCTCAAGGAAAAAGCAATAACATCAGAAATCTTTTCTAGTCCACCAAATAAACCTTTGATTGCTGCTTTTCTAACTTTATGATCTTTGTGAGATTTTAGTGAATTACCTTCAGACCAACTGAATTCTTTGATTTCACCATCTATCTCAATCGGAAATTTCAGGGTACTAACTAATTCACCCTGTAATTTTTCCCACTCTTGTATTCCAGATGAATTTTTATCAAGTTCCATTATTTCCTCAGATTCACTCAGTTTATGATCTGTTTGAGTTTTAATCCGACTCAAATAATATTCCCTTCCAGGGATTTGATTTATTAGCTCAGGCTTTGATTTTAGAGTATAACCTAATTCCAATTCCAACGGAGTGAGGAGTTTATTCCATTCAGTTTTGTGATTATTAAATTTACTGTGAAGTGCAATGGCATCTTTATTTGTTTGATCAGCACTAATTATTAGTTCTGTAAAAGATAATAAATCAATAACTCTTGCGTAAATTGATTCTGATTGATCAATTAATTCGCTTAATTGTGATGCATCAAGGGTTGATAATTTACCTTCATTATGTGTCACTAATGATGATACGTCTTTGCTGATTTGTCCGATATCAATTTTTATTTGAGGGTCTGCAAGTCCCGAATAGTATACACTAAGATCCCATTCCATGATTGTAATTAATTCCTTCTGCTTATAAGTTCACAGCAAATGTTACTTAATTATTTATTTTAATTAAATTGTAAGTGAAAATAAGAACAAAATGTAATTTTTTGATAATCATCCTATCGATTTCTGAAATAAGAGGATTTAGGATAATCATCAACCACTGTATCAGATGGAAATGATTTTGTTTGGTTACTAACTATGATTATTAACGAGATTGTATAGGTAGCGAAAATGGTAATTTTTGATCATGATGATATTTATGAAATGATAGGTGGAGAGAATACATTTAGAAATTTAGTTGATGTGTTCTATGCCAAAATTGAACACGATGAATTATTGAGACCGATGTTTCCAGAAACTTTGGATCATGGAAAAGAATTCCAATACTTGTTCTTAATGAAAAAATTTGGTGGTCCTGATCAATATACACCTCTAAGAGGGCATCCAAGGTTACGAAAGAGACATCTACCATTTCCAATTGGGATTAAAGAAAGGAATCAGTGGTTAAAACTTAAACTTGAGAGCTGGCGAGAAATTGGAATAGCAGAGGATCATCCAGCTTGGGCAACGTTGCATGATTATTTTGATAGAATTTCAATGAAAATGATTAATCAATCGGAATTAACAGTATAATTATTGAGATATAGCTAAACTTATTCACTAGTTGAACGAAGGACCGGTTAATAAAACTTTTCCATCTCTTCCTTCTTCCATTGCTCGTTTAAACGCATCCTTGAATGATTCGAGAGGATATGTAGAATCAACCTCTACCTGTAACTGTCCACTGGCAATCATAGCAATCAATTTTTGGTACGTGTCAGTAATCTTTTCTTTTGGGGTTTCTTGTAGCCAATGAGATAGCCAGTAAGTTTTCAGGGTAATATCTTTTTTCATCATAAAAGCCATATTTAACTGGATATTTTCCAGACTTAACGCTCCATAGGTTAATATTACCCCTTTGTTGGACAATATTTGTGAGATTTTGTCAGTTGCTTTTCCTGCCACTGCATCGAGACCGAGCCTTATTTTATCTTTGCCAATTTTTTCCCTAATTTCTTTGACAAGGTTTGGACCATCAACTACCACGAGATCTGCACCAAGCTTACTAAGCTCTGATATCAACTCTTCCCTCCTTACAATGTTTATCGTTTTATACCCCATAATCTTGCATAATTCAATAACATATCTACCAACTGCTGAATTAGCTGCATTCTGAACAATCCAGTCTCCTGGATCCAGTTCCACATATTCAGTTATCATTGCATAAGCGGTAGGTGGATTTATACCAATCATTGATAATTGCAATATATCTGCTTCTGGTAAAGGAAATACTTTCTTTGCCGCAACAACTAGGTGATCTTGCCATGTACTGCTTCCAAGTGGTAAAAGAACATTATCACCAACTTTGACATTCCTTACATTTTCACCAATTTGAATAATCTTACTTAAGCCTTCATTTCCCAAAATTGCTGGAAATGATTTTTTCGTTGGATAGAAACCCTGAATCTGCATTATATCTGAAGGATTAATTGGTGCTGCTATCAACTCAGTTAGAACTTCGTCAGATCCTAACACAGGTATCTCAATATCGACTAAATTTATTACGACTACTGGATCACCCTCCATTGTAACATTTAATGCTTTCACAAACTGAATTGAAATTACGATGGTAATAAATTATTTTCACAAGGATATTTTGTCAAGCTTTGTTATTTTCTAAATTGTTTCAAGATGATGAAGAATCTGCTAAATAAAGCAAAATTGGAAAAATTAATATGAAATACCTTGTTTGATCACAGATTGAATATTTTCACGGTTAGTAAGTATGGCAATATCATTTAGTGGATTTTTATTAAGAAGGACAATATCCGCATCAAAGCCAGTTTTAAGCAATCCAGACTGTGGAGCACGTTTTCCTAGAGTAAAAGGTCCATTTTGAGTACCTGCAACAATAGCATCCATAGGTGACATGCCACCTTCTACCAGATATTGCATTTCTCTGAGATTATCTCCATGTTTGTAAATTGGGTGATAGTCTCCAGTCACAATAATATCCGTACCCATAGCAATAGTTACCCCACGCTTGATTGCCATTTTTAACATCTTCATATGTGTTTTCAATATCAATTGTCCCTTTGTGTACCCATATTCAGGAAGATTTTCTTTTGCTTCAGGAGTATCAAATAACCCTTTGTAAGTATAAACTGTTGGGACTAGAATGGCATCTTTTTCAATCATCAGATCACATAGATCTTCATTAAGATAGGTCCCATGTTCAATTGTTTTCACCCCCGCTTCTAATGCTGTTTTGATCCCAATCTCACCATAACAGTGTGCAGCTACTGAAACATCAGCTCTAGCAGCTTCTGCAACTATGGCACTTTGTTCCTCGATTGAGTATTGCTGAAATTTTGGATGATCCAATTCTGACATTACTCCACCCGATGCCGAGAATTTTATCACCTCGGCTCCAGCCCGTAGATGAGTTCGAACCAGTTTCAAACATTCTGAAACCCCATCTGCAATTGGACTAGCAATTCTATTCTTTTCAGAGAAAAATTGAAACACTTCTGCAGGTAAAGAATGACTATCAGCATGACCTCCAGTCATGGATATCATATTCCCCGCTGCATATATTCGAGGTCCAGTAATAGTGCCTTCTTGAATTGATTCCTTTAGAAGTAACCCAAAACCACCTACTTCTCTTACACTCGTAACACCTGCGAGTAACGTTTCATTCGTATCCCAAGCACATCGCATAAATTTGATTTTGGGGTCAAGAAATTCCTCTTGATATTCGAATTTTCGTAACCCAAAATAATGATCATGGCAATCCCAAAAACCAGGAGTTACAACCTTGGTTTGAATTATATTATCTGAAGCGGGCGCATGTTCTTGTTCACCTGCATAGGTGATTTTGTTATTTTCATAGACAATTGAAGCATCTTTTATAGATTCTCCATTCCCAATGATAGCCAATTCACTATCAACCCTAACAGTGCTCATTGATTTTAGATCTATATGCTATCTATAAATTCCTTTACTGAAAATTGAATAAACCGCAAAAGGAAAAATAATTAATCCAAATACTTCTCAAAACGATATTTCTTGCTTGATTCCAATATACTGAGTCACCCTTCTTATTCTCAAAAACTAATGTGATAATAATTGAAAGGATTCGATATAGATACCGCAATTCTCCTATCTGATCTCTCTATAAGAGCCTATCGCGAACCTGAAAAAATCAAACCCGAAGAATTAGATTTAGAATTAGTGTCCTACTTTGATATTGCAAAAACTCATACCCAACTCTACATTTTCAAAAATAAATCAACCCTGTATATCGTTTTTAGGGGAACTGAGAGCATTAGAGATGTGATGTATGATTTTATGTTCATAAAGAAGAATTTTCCAGATAATGCGACATCATTTTTCAGACCAAAAGTTCACCATGGATTCTTATACACATTTCAATCAGTTGAAAAAATGTTATTTGATAAGATTAAAGATCTAATTGCTGAAAATCAATATAAAATATATGTTACTGGCCACAGTTTAGGTGCTGCTTTGGCTGTTTTATGTGCTTTCGAGCTAAAAAATAAATTAAATATTAATTCAACAATGTATAATTTTGGTTGCCCGCGTATTGGCAATCGATCTTTTGTGAAGCTGTATAACAAAAAAGTTCCAGATAGTTTTCGAATTGTGAATAATGATGATTCGATTACTAATTTACCAAAATTAGGTTACAAACATGTTAAAACATTGATTTATATATATCCAAGGGGAAAATTAATTATTAACCCGTCGAGGATGAGACGATTTTTTGAGAGATTAGATGATCTCTATCGTTTCTTTACTGGAGATGGTTGGATTGATCATTTAGAACATAATTACTTAGAAAATTTAAAAGAAATCAGAGAAAAGAACCACAAATAATAATTTCAATTATAAGAATTTCTCTGGTAAAATTACATCGGAAGAATATGTTTCTCTTGCTTCAGTTAGTCTACTTCTTTGAAGACTAATTTGTTCTAGAAAAATATCAGGCATGATTTCTGCATTAGTAAAGAATTTTTCAACTCGATCTAATTTTTCAAGATATTTATTAATTCTAATTGAAAATTCTTTGTCATATTTAGACTTGGGATATTCTTTGCTGAATATTTCTTTAAATAATTTGACTAAATCTTCATATTTTGGGATGTAGCCGATTGGCGTATTAATTGCCTCAAAATCACCATGAATTCTTCCTTCTGCCCAAACAAGCCATACTTTCTTGTCAACTTTATCATCAATAAATTTCCCGTTTTCGTCTTTCAAGAAATAATTTGTTGAAAATACTTTGACTCTATCCTCATTGTCCAATCTTTTGCCGAATGAAAAATGAGCGTTAATATAAGAACTCAAAGGGACGACTACAAAATCTAGATTTGCCATTGGTTGATTGGCTCTAACTCCAACTTTTCCAAGTGTAGCGGCAGTTGTTTCTGATTCTATAGAAGAACCGGATAAAACTCCATGACTCCAATCAAAAGATTGTGACACGGGAACAGCAGTGTCAGAATCACGCCCTCCATAAATTATAGCTTTAAATGGAACACCATCCGGATTGTGTAAATTCTCATCTGAATTGTCTAAATCTCTAATTCTGATTGTGTACCTTGAATTCGGATGAGATATCGGAATAATTTTTTCATTTTCATCTATTTTCCCTTCAAACCATTCGCCTGAATGATTAATACCGGATGTTGGAAGATCATGGATTCCCATACCATGCCAGTAAACTTTACCATCCTTTTGTAAAACATTAGAGAAAATCATCTCTCTGGGACTTGTAATAACTTTATAGATTAATGGATCATCTATTGGATTAACATCTTTAATAATGCCAAATACACCTGCTTCTATGTTAGCTGCATGTGGAATTCCATTTTCATCAATTCGAAGATAAGCAATATCATCTCCAACTATTGTGTGACCTGGTATCATTGCCGTAGAAGTTTTTCCACAAGCTGATGGATATGCACCTAAGAAGTATGTTTTACGTGATCTGTCCAAAGAATAAATACCGGAGATAAACATGTGTTCGGTTAACCAATCTTCTGAAATCGCTTTGTTTATTGCTAACCTTAGGCAGAGTTTTTTGAGACCTAAACTATTTCCAGCATATTGATTGTTTACAGAAAGTACTCGATTTTCTTCCAAATCAATGTATATTCTCCTTTTATCAATATTCTTAGTCACGTTTCCAGCTAATTCTCCTGCTGAATGAATGAGATAGAAGAAATCTTCAGAATCTCCGGTTTGCATGAATTCTTGATATCCCTTTCTATATAGAATATCCTCGGAATGGGACACGTAAGCACTGTCGGTAATTTGAAGAGCTCTAATGGAGAATTTTGAATCAGTGGGACCAAGACAGAAGAATCTAACAAACATCTCTTTTCCAGCCATAATCCCCTCAAAGATTTCGTGAATTTCAGTTAAGCCATCTTCTCGATCAATGGAATTGATATGTGCGCTTAGTTGTTTTCCTTTAGGTAGAAGAACTCTAGTATTTGCCTTATCCCTTGCCTGATCTTGATATCCATCGTAGTGAATAGTGTGACCTTCAGTAGCCAAGTGGGATTCCTCACCGAGTGTTACACTAAGGTCTCTGATATACTTGATATCTTCATCTTTGTCGGTTATTACGGTAACTTTTTTCGGTTTACAGAGATTAATATAATGCTCAACAATTTCAATAACTTTTTGATTATTCAAAACACTCAATTTCTTGAAGTTTGAGTTATCTAGGACATTATTTACTTCCAACATAGTTCAAATCAGCCTGAATAGTGGATGATCTTATTAAATAAACATTTAATTTAAGAATCTCGCTAGTTCTCTCAAATATATTCCATTCATTTTTCGAAAAAAACAAAGTAAATGTATAAAATAAGTGTAGAAATGATTGAAAAATTTAATTTTCAATTTCTAAATGGGTGAAAATGATTAATAGTTGATTCAAATATATATTTGCATTAAGGACGATAAATTATCTACTTTGGATCAACAACAAATCTATACTCTCTAATTTTAAATTGATTGTCTTAATTAACTAGGAATAATTATTTTGATATCACTTGATCTATTTGTCGTCTTATCTCTCCTTGTAATTGGATTCCTTGTCTTACTGGTTGCTTATACATACGTTTTGTATTTCAGAATAAAAATCATTGAATTTGCAATTATAGCATCCTTCTTTTTATTCAGTGGAATTTTTTACTCATTCGTACTTCTTGCTTACAACTATGATAAGTTAATTTTTTATCAATTGGAAAGATTTTTTTTGGTTTCTAGTTATTGGTTTCTTTTAGTTCTAATAAGTAAAATAAAAAATACTGACAAAATTTTCAAAGCCTTGATAAGAGTTCTCTTTTTGTATTCACTTGCTATATTGAGTTTGATTGCATTTTGGGAAAAAGGAAGACAGCCAGATACAGCAACAATTTTTGGGGGAACAATAGAATCGATCCAAAATGTACCATACCATCCCGAAGGGGCAAGTATTAGAATAAGCAGCATAGATCTTATTTACGGGACAAGTTTTCCCTTGCTAAATACAATCTTTATGATACTGGTTTCAGCATTGTTGCTCTATACATTCATTATTGTAGAACTTCAAGTGAAAACAGAGAGAACTCAACGAGCTAAATATTTATGGATAATCTCCTTGAGTTTTCATCTAGTTTGGACAATTCTGGCGTTACCTTGGTTAGATCTTGGTCGAGGTTTCCAATTTTTTAATGTGATATCCACTGTTTTAATTGTAATAATTATTCGATTTTATCCTGAAGGTCTAATTTTATCTAAATCTCAAATTATGGCTACTTACCATTTTTATGATACGTTAGCGAATTTGGATAGTTCAAAAGATGAACCTTCAAATATCTCAGATATGGCAATTGAATATATACTCGACTATATCAGGTCAATGCCTATAGAAATCCTTGATAAACCAAAGGAGCTAAGAAAAGAATAGGGACTAACAAGAGCTTATTAAGTTTAGAATAAATTCTAAATTGTGAATAATGATAAACTCGAAATTCAAAGAAATTTTATGGAACGAATGGTACAAACTTATGATAAAGTGCATAATAAAATGTACTGGAATGAAATTCAACCCTATATAGAAGAGTTAGCAAAAGGAAGATGTATTGATATCGGTTGCGGACCTGGTTTGCTTTTGCGAGACTTAGATAATAGATTTAAATCAAAAAAATTGATAGGTATTGATCTCTCACCTGTTATGATAGAAAAAGCAGAAGAGTTTTTGATACAACCAATCAATGAGGGAAGAGTTGAGCTGATACAACAACACATGCAGGAAAATAATACGCTACCTTCAGATATTGATATCGTATTTTCTTCAAGAGTTCTCAGATCATTCAATAATCAAATAGGGATCATGAGATCAATTAATAATTCCTTGAAATCAGGTGGTAGATTGATATTGCTTGATTGGGATCTTGGTTCAATACAAACATACCATGACTATTTTCACACTGCAGATGAATTTAATGGTATGCCAGTAGAGGAGGTAATACGACTACATCGTAATTTTTCTAGATACAGTATTGCAGATTGGGAATATATTCTTGAAAATACTAATTTCATTATTGATTACACGTTTCAACTCAATCCTGTTCACATTGTCATTATTGCATCAAAAAAAGATTGAAAGTAGAAGATTCAATCGTTAATACCAAATTTCAATTTTAATAATCCACTTCACCTATTGAACAATATCTACAAAGCAGTATTCAAAAACTCGGGATTAAATTAAAAAATAAGTGCATCATGACTGAAGCTGTAACAGAACAATCTATAGAAACGTTTTATCAAATAGAGGCTTCTCATTGGTCATTTATGCTAGCCTTGTTTGTTGGGTTTTTCATTGCTGATCAGTTGTATTCATTAATTGAGAATATAGCACCTATATTTATTGAAAAACTTAACGTATTCACCGGGAGTTATACCTACCCTGTTCTAATTTCCGTTATGATACTATTGGTGGTTAAATTGATTAGCCTCAAGCTACCTGAGATGAATATTAATCATAGACCCCAAACATGGGTTTGGATAACTGCAATTATGATACTCAGTCATCCACTACTGCTATTTCAAAATAGAGAAAAATTAACAGTAGAATTTGAAATTTTTGGAATGATTAAGAGAACCTTTGATGGGAGTAATGAACTTTTTGTATTTATCTTTAGTTCTACAATTTACATTTTCGCTGGATTTGGTGTGTTGCAGATATTGTATCTTAGCGAAAAAAAGGATAATGTTGAGAATAAAAAATTAAGCGAATCAATCTCTCTTGATAGACTTCCATTATACGGTGTGATTCTCATAATCATCTATTTTTTCCAGTCATTAGCTAGTTCTGGTCTTGAAGAAGTAGATTTTTCCCACTCTATTAAAATAATTATTTTTATCATTTTTAGTTCGGCTAGTATGCCAAATACAAAAGTGGACCCAAAGCTGGTAGATCAATTAGATTCAAGAATAGAATGATTGTGAGTCTTCACTATCAATAGTTGGAAATTCTACCGAATCACCTGGTTCTATAGCTTTAACTTCGATACTTGTTTCCTCTAGATGTTTCTTAAGTTTATCAGGTGTCCCGTTTAAAGGAGGAACAAATGTTCCCCAATGGATTGGAATAACTGCTCTTAAATTCATCATTTTTGCAGCATAAGCAGCTTGTTTAGGTCCCATTGTGTAATGACCACCTATTGCCAATAATCCGATTGTTGGACAATAAAGTTCCTTCGTGATATTCATTTCTGCTGTAACGCCAGTGTCACCACAATGATAGAAAATATTACCATCTGGGAAAGAAATCACATAGCCAGCTGCGGTGCCCATATACTGCATCCCATCATCATCGGAAAATCCTGCACTATGGCTGGAAGGGACCATTGCAATTTTAATTTCATTGTACTTGACGATACCACCAAAATTCATGCCTACTACGTTTTCAACTCCTTTTGATTGTAAATAAACACTCATCTCATGAATTACAGGAATCGTTGCAGGTTTGTACTCTTGTGCCAGTTCAATTGCATTCCCAAAATGGTCATTATGCCCATGAGTAATTAGTATAACATCGAGTTTATCAGGTTTGATCCCTGGTGATTTTGGATTATCAATCCAAGGATCGATAATTATTGTAGTTTCTTCATGCTCTAGTAAAACACAAGCATGACCTAGCCAAGTTACTTTGACTGTCATTGCTTACCGTTTATGCGCTTCTTATTTGATTATTTTCCAGTAATTATCAATTAATGTACTGTCTGATATAATTTATCCTACAAATGTTATCGATTTACGAATTATGAATAATGATTTCAAGATTTATCTTGCAAAAATTTTATTCACAATTATACATAGCCTTCCTCTTTGATTTTAAACCATTGATAACATAAATAACCATGGAATACGTATCACTAGGATCAACTGGTATGAAGGTCTCACCAATTTGTCTAGGAACAATGCAGTTTGGCTGGACAGCGGATGAGAAAGCATCTATTGAAGTAATGGACAAAGCTTGGGATTTGGGAATTAACTTTTTTGACACAGCTAACATTTACACTACCTGGAGCGAGAAAAGTTACGGTGGAAAAACTGAAGAAATTATCGGAAGATGGTTAAAGAAATCTGGAGTAAGAAATGATTTAATTCTAGCAACAAAAGTTCGTGGATCCATGGGTAAGAGACCGAATGATCAAGGCTTATCAAGAAGACATATTCATAATCAGATCAGAGGTAGCTTGAAAAGATTACACACTAAATGGATTGATTTGTATCAATCCCATTTTTTTGATGATACGACACCAATTAAAGAGACACTGGAAGTATATACTGATTTAATCCGAGATGGAAAAGTGAACTACATAGGGGCATCAAACTATCCTGCATGGAAATTGGTAGAATCGATAAATGTTGCTCAAAAATATAATTTGGCCAGTTACCGAACAATGCAGCCATATTATTCATTGGCTAGACGATTGAGATATGATGATGAGTTGCGGGAAGTCTGCGTTAAGTATAATGTCGGAGTGATTCCTTATTCACCACTAGCAGCAGGATTTCTCACAGGTAAGTATCAACCGAATCAGGATCTACCAGTGACTGATCGGGCTTCTGGTATAAAAAATCGATTTTTCAATGAGAGAGGCTGGAAAATTCTAGCGACCTTGGAAGAAATTTGTCGTGATAAAGGAATAACCACAGCTCAAGGTGCACTAGCATGGGTCATGCATCGCCCAGGTATTACATCACCAATAGTAGGAGCAAATAGTGCAGAACAATTGGAAGAAACAGTTCAAGCCGTGGAAGTAAAATTTACCGAAAATGAGTTAGGGCAATTAGAAGCTGTTTCAAGCATTGAATCCAACCTTACTATTTCGTAATGAATAAAACTAGCTGATTTCTAATTATATTAAAATCTCACGTGAATATCTTTTCAGTTGAGAAAGGGTTTTTATCATCGAATGTGTAGATTAAATTAATTATATGGATCTAGAAGCACAAGTTGATCAAATAATGGCTCGTGCGATTATGCATCTAATGGAAACTGCCGGTAAAGATGGAATAATAACCGACGAGGAACGAGAAGTTGTAGATAGCATTGAATTTTCTTTGAGATTTTACAAACAGATGCTTATTGACGCTTTAGAAGATGGGGAAATAACCCCTAACGAAAAGAAAATGCTTGAAGGAATGAAAGAGCGTATAATTAAAGAAGGTTATAATGTCGCTGAATTGGTAAATGGTGTCTCTAAAGATGAGATGAATCTACTTATTTCTGTTATGTTATCACTTAAACTACCAAAAGTAACCAGATCGGATTAATCCAAATAATATATTCATATATTAATCCAAAGCAGAAAGGATTTTCTTGCAATCGACTTCTTCAAGAAATTTAATCCATGCATTTAGCCTTACGTCATCTGCGCTATGGACCGTACCATATACCGAAACACCAGTGAGTGTTTTAATAGTACTAAAGGTATCTCCAGCTACAACCATAATAGGAATCTTCCTATCTTCAGCTTTGGCTAACACTTGGGCAGGGGGCATTATTGAGCCGGTTAGAATCAGTACAGAAGTATCAGTCTCTAATGCAGCAATTGCCAGCTGAGGCCTATCTCCACCAGTTACAACAGCTTTGTTAACTGATTTCCTAAAATATTTTAACGCAGTCTCTGGAGTCATTGCACCAACCATGTAATTCTCAACTAATTTATCTGTATATTTTTTCCCTGCAATTATTTTACCATTAATAGCATTTGTTATTTCTGCTACAGTTGGAGCAACCAAATCAGATCGATCTGGAACCATACCTAACATTTCAATATTATGTTTTGTTAATAAGGATGGACAAATAATTGTTCTAAAATATTCAATATATTCCCCAGGAACCTGTGTGAGAACTCCACCAATTATGTCAACTTCAAATGTTTGAATGTATTTTGCCATAAGTACAATTGAATCTACGTCATCCACAGTTTTACCTGATGCAATCATCAATAACTTAGCATTGAGTAATTTGGCAATATCTGGGGCTGAATAATTAAGAAATGCAAGATGATTGAGCGTCGGTGAAGATTCAATTATCAAGAAATCATATTTATCTCTCAAGAGAGTATATGCATCATTAATTTTCTTTGTAATTTCATCTTTTTGACTTTCTTCCATGTCGTATTCATATTGAGTAATCATCACTGGACAGAGAGTTGAAATATCATCATCCAGTCCCAATACTGTCTTTGCATTGACAGCATCGGTATCTTCAGTTCTATCGGTGATAGGTTTGAAGTATCCAACATTTAGCCCATCAAGTCTGAATTTTTTGGCTAAAGCAATAGTGAATGTCGTTTTACCTGTTCCAGGTGATAACGATGTAATAAGTAAATTCTTTTTCATTGTGCAAATCTCCTCCTAGCGAGATCGTTTGATATGGTAATTTTAACATCAACAGCGTTGATACCATCTTTGAATACAAATAGAGGATTAATATCTAATTCAAGTATTTCAGGGAAGTCTGTAACTAATTGGGATAAACGCTGAAGAGTCTCAACTGTGGCTTCTATATCATCTGGTTCTTCCCCACGCACTCCAACCATGATATTATGTATTCTTGTTTTTTGAAGCATCTTTTTGGCTTCATGTTCTGCTAAAGGTGCTAAACCAAATGAGATATCTTTTTGATAATTAGCGTATATTCCTCCAGAACCAATCATTATCAGGTGACCAAACTGTGGATCAACTGAAGCCCCTAGTATCAATTCACGTCCAACTTTTGATATTGCTTGTATATCCATCCCAATCACCTTTGTGTGGGGGAAATATCTCCTAGCACTACCCATCATGGTAGTGAATTTTATCTTCAATTCTTCTGGATCCTTAATTCCAATTTCCACTCCACCAAAATCACTTTTATGGATAATATCAGGGGAGGTTATTTTCATAACAATCGGGTAGCCAATTTCTTCCGCGAATCTAAGTGCTTCGTTTAACGAAAAAGCTGTTTTAGTAGCAGGTGCAGAAATTCCGTAAGCGATTGCAATATCAATTGCTTCTGAACCAAGAAGTGTTACTCTTCCTTTATTCAAAACAGTTTCCAGTATTTCTTCTACCTTTTTTTTGTCAACCTCAAATATTTTAGGCTCAGCTGAAAATTCCTTTCGATGTTTCTTGATCTTGGCATATTGCCATAAACCATTGAGAGATGTTACTGCACGTTCAGGAAAGGAAAAACAAGGAATTCCATTTTCTTTTAGTAATTTACTGCCTTTAGCGAGATCAACTCCACCCATATAAGCAGCAGCTACAGGTTTTAGTGGGTATTGTTTATGAAAATCAATCAAGGCCTGTGCTGTTTTCACAGGTTCAGTCATACCTTGAGGTGTAATGATAAGAAGCACCATTGAAACATTCGCATCTGCCAAAACTCGATTCAGTGCGATAATGTACTCTTTTGATGTACCGGTTCCCAATACATCTACCGGATTAATTGCTGAGGCTGCAGGAGGTAGTTCTTGCTGTAATTTCTCAATTGTATCTGGCGACAAAGAAGCTAATTCCAAACCTGAAAATTCAGCATAATCGGTTGCAATAATGCCCGGTCCACCAGCGTTGGTTACTATACAGAGTTTAGGACTTTTGGGAAGAGGTTGACTACTGAAAGCCGTAGCTGTGTCGAATAAATCTTGTATCGATTCTGCACGGATTACACCTGCTTTTTCAAATGCTGCAGTGTAAGCGGTATTTGCACCAGCCATAGATCCCGTATGACTAGAAGCAGCTCTTGCACCAGCTTTGGACGAACCAGATTTTATAATGATAATTGGTTTGTCAAGACTTACTTTTTGACAAATCTTAATGAATTGTTGACCTTTGTTAATTGCCTCGATATATGCCAAAATTGCAGTGGTCTGAGGATCATTCCCAAATTCTTCAATTAGTTCCACCTCATCTATATCCAATTTGTTACCGACTGATACGAATTTGGAGAATCCTAGTTCCTCATTTAAACTCCAATCCAATATACCTGTGATCAATGCACCTGATTGACTTATAAAACCCAGATTACCTTTGATTGACATTCTGGAGGCAAATGAACCATTTAATGGAGTATGAGAATCTAAAAGTCCTAAACAATTAGGACCAATTGCCCTGATTCCATATTTCTTCAACTGTTTGCCTAATTTTTGTTCCAGCTTAGCTCCCTTTGAACCGACTTCCTTGAAACCAGCGGTTATAATAACCACATACTTGATACCTATCTTCCCCATATCATCAATAACATTCGATACAAATTTTGCTGGGACAGCTATAAACACAAGTTCTATAAATCCATCATAATCCAGCAAAGAACTATAAGCAGTATATCCTTGAACTTGATCGTCTTTAGGATTAATCGGAATTATTTTACCAGGATAATCAAATTGAGCAAGATTATGGACAACATCGTAACCTACCTTTCCAATTTTATTAGAAGCTCCGACTACAGCAACCGTTTCTGCAGTAAAAAATGTTGAAATCCCTCGATCGATCCTTTTCTTTTGTTTTGCTACTTTCTTCTTAACCACGATCATCCCTAGACTGAGTGTGAATTCAATAAATTGAAGAGGTAATGTGAAATAAACATTATTCAGTGAAACTACACTATGTCCATTATTTTCTCATTTTTTTGTATATAAAACAGAACAAGTCCTATGTAACTATAATGAATTATTCTTACTTTTTATGTTTCTTGAATTGGTCAATTATTTTCTTAGCGTCAGGATCAGTCCCAATATAATCAACGAATTGATTTATGGTTTCTATTGTCTTCTTACTGATTGAATGTTCCATAGAGCAGGCATCAAGGACTGCAACATCATCTGGAACACCAAGAGAATTCAGCAATGAATGCATAATAGTATAATTATCATGAACATTCTCTGCGATTTGCTTTCCTTTAGTGGTTAGCGTGATTGCCCCATATTTTTGGTGAGAAAGGAGCCCTTCTTCCGCCATTCTCTTCACAGCCTCTGATGTACTCGATAAACTGCGCCCCATAGTTTTTGCAACATCTGACATCCTGGCTTTTCCAAGCTCAGCATCAAGAATATATATCCTTTTAAGATAATTTTCAGTAGTTTCGGTTACTTTCCCTGCCTTTGGTGGATCAACACTCATCAGAACTTACCCCTTCATTGTGTCACAATGATGGTTACAATAAGAATAAGTGATTCAAACTTTAAAAGACTTCAGTTTAAGGTTTGACTTCGATAGACGTTCGAGTTCTTGATAACCTATCTCGCCATTATAATAGATTTAAAATCCGAAAAATGTTCAAAAAGTTCAGTAGGAATATCTACAGGATTATTTGTGTAAATCCTAAAGTAACCAACATTGGGTGTATTGGTAAGAAATTTTGAATCAATTGTTTCTGAAATCGATTTAACATCAATTGCTATAGTTGTAATTAAATCCAGATTAATTATGTTTCCAATTTCCTGAAATACGTTTGGTGATAGCCGATCAAGAGAAAACTCACCCCACAGATTAATACTGAACATAATATATGGGAATTTTTGTGTTGTATTAAGAGGAAGACTATCAATTTCATAAATTTTGATAGTTGGGAATCGTCTGAAGAAAGAATCATTTTTAATTCTATTATCAAATCCTAAATGCTTATCAATTATTTTATTTATCTTCAAGTTAAATTCGGATGCTTCTCCAAATTGGAAACGTCGAGGGTTCATGGGATCGATCTTTATATCATAATATTCTGCAAGCTCAACAAATCTTTCTAATTCGCCAAGATCAATATTTCTTTCTTTTTCATTCAACGAACTAAGATAACTCATTTCCTCTTTGGATAACTCCCATGGATAATCATCAGAATCAATAAAATCTACCATATAATGACCTTTCTGATTATATATCTAAAATAGTATATAAACACCTATGGTAAAATCATGTAATTTTAAGAGGCTAATAACATTTAACTTTCTAAATATTCAAATGTTTCATGGACATTGAAATTAATAATTCTCCACTGGACGTGTAAAAATTATTACTATTGGAAAGTAGTTGCAAATAATATTGAGTCTGGATAGGTATCCTACCGTAATTATTACGTACACCAATATCAAAGAAATCGAAAGACAAACTGAAACTTACAGAATTTGCCAATGCACCAATGAGATTTCGATTCGGAGATATTAGACCTAAATCAGTATAATATGATTTGAAGGCAGAAACAAATGTTAAAGAATTCTGATAAGCAATGGAAGGATACACAAAATCATACTTATTTGCACCTAAAAGATTGTGGAGGTATTGTGACTCAACCCCATTTCTACTAAAGGGATCGATCGAATTTGTTTTCTCAAAACGCTCCAAGTAAATTACTGGGGAAAGTTTAATCCGATCCTCGAATATAATATTGTCAGAAACTAACCCAGTTGTGATATCAATATCGACAAATAGAGAGTCAAATCTAAGACTATTCCCGACTTCGTGCAATAGCGTTTCACCGATATCCGTGTCAGAAATTGCATTCATTCTCATTACTTGATTGATAATGTTCCGGGTATACGTATCATCCTCAAATTTAGATACAGTTTGCTCCCTAATAATATTAGATGTGAGTTGCTTTGTAGCAATATTATTTAAAGAAGGATTAAGGGATTTAAATTGCTCTTTCATAACTCCAGAAGACAGACGTTCAATGAAATCTACAATTGTCTCATTCTTGCCAGTAGCCTTGTTATAAAGATCGAAATTTAGATCACTTTTTGCATCATTTAAGATTATTTGTTCATATTTTGTGAGAGCAAATGGTAATAGCTGTGAATCCATTGCTTTTGCCTCAATTGCATATGTGTTGATGATTGAATCCATAAAAGAAGAAGTGGATGCCTGCCAATTTACTAGATCGTACATATAAACCAATCTCAATAAGTTCAAAGGATCCTTAGAATCAGAAAATGATGGACGGGGAATTTTACCCATGTTTATTTGACCTTGTATGTCATTTGTGTTATTCGGATCAATGAAAATTTTAGGATTCCACAATCCTTCTACTATAATTGGCTTTGAAATATATTTGCCATCCTCTAGAAACCACATAGAAGTAAAATTACTTGATAATCGTAAATCAAAAGAAACGGATTGTCCATAATAATTGTAATTTATAGGATAGACGAATGTATTATCGCTGCTAACTTCATCAAAATTAACATCAAAATCAATATATTCTGCGGTACTAGCCTTTTCAATTAATTCGGAGCTAATAGTATCTAGTTGGAAATTTGATTCATGTCTAGAAATTGAACGTAGCATCTCCTCCAGCGTAGCATAGAAAGTTGTTGGGTCACTCAACAAAGAATAAAGATCAATGAAAGGCCGTTTGTATTCATCTACAAAGTCACCAATATCAGAGAGTGAAATTTTGCCCATTTGTTTTATCCAGACTGAAGTTGTAGAATCGAGCCCTATATTGGAATCTAGCTGGGTGGCAGCACTTTCAGTTATTTTCTTCAAGAATGGAATTGAATAATCAGCAATAACTTTCTGGATCTCATCTTCACCCTTAGCGATAATATTCTCATCTAATATTTCATCATATATTCGATATCTCTTTGTTAATGTTCCAATCTTAAATTTATCATCACTTGAGTAGAGAGCCTTCTTCACATTTGCTACAGATTGCATATAGTTTATTATATCATCTGAAGTTGCATCCTCAACATCGTTGTAATCAGCTAAATGCTTACCATAATGGTCTCGTTTGAAACCCTCACGACTGCTTGAAAACATTTTAGCCATCCTCTCAGCTATCTGTGGTGGGTACCCCATCTCGATTGCTACAGCATAGTAGTGTTCATTTACAACAATTGCAGCATTCTTATTCGTATACGAGTTGATTGCATCATCAAAATTTACTAGTAAACCACTACTATCAACATAAGATCCAATTGTCTTGGCAGGTGTATATTCTATTGCACCATAGACACCGTATAATATAGAAGAAGGATAATGCATGGATCCCGATATTTGATATATATTAGAAGAATAGGCATCTCTAGTCATAGCTGGATGAATGTAGGTAGAAAAGAATACATCAGTCCCTACAAGATCCCTGTTAAACACTCGGTTTATCAAGGCATCATAGGCACCTCTAGCAACTATTGGATCATAAAATTCCATCCTTTCTACAGCAAGGCGGTATACATATGGATCATTAGGAGAGCCATCGCCGGACCTTAATAAATAAGTGAATTCCCATGTCCTTGCCTTTAGTTTAGTCCCGTGGAGTTCTCCATCTATAGATTTCAAAACATTGTCACTTTGTAAGAATTTATTAGGACCTACTGATCGTCCCGAATCCTTAACTGAATAAGTAGGAATGTACCACCCATCTCTTAGATCAGTGCCTGTCTTCTTTTCTATTTCACTTATAAGAAAACTTTGTTCATCATTCGCAACATCAATCAGATTTGCGTCCTCATCAGCCCAAGCAAAGGTCTTTGAATTCATTTCAGTCACTCTTGTAGTCCAAATGCCAACCGAGTTATCAGGAACATTTGGATCAGATGGGATGAATTCAGTGCTTATCTTTTCACTACGTCTGATTAAACTACCGTCAATCGTTTCATCTTCATAATCAAATCGTGGAGGCTTGTAATCATATTTAGAATTAAAAACTAGATCATTTACACTGTCATCCCATGCATAGGCATCTTCGGGGGTAAGAATGTTTTTACCACCAAATCCTTTTGTACCATCAAGATTCTTTCCATTTTTCATCGATGCTCTAAACTCTTCATAGGTTTTAACTGATCTAACCTCTCCACTCTCCATAACTACTTGTCCATTTGAGTCATAGAATGGCAATTTAAGGTCATACAATTTCTTATCTAAATTGCCACTACCTATTCTAATCTTTTCCACCAAGTCTTGACTTAGGAGTTTGACAGAAGGAATAAATTCTGGATTCAAAGGATCCTTATCCCAAGTGAGCTTATGTATTGACGCCTCAAGACCACCTGAACTTGGTAGAACACCATAAATCCATGCACCATTTTTTTCCCTTGATACTAAATTCTGCGACCCAATACCCTTTACATAAAGCTGTTCGTCATACGCCTTGATTAGCTTGGCCATCTCATCAGAATCCTTGATGCCTAAATTATCAGCAATTACAGGAAGTTGGAATCCATCGCGCTTACCTTTCTTCATATTACTTAAATAAGACCCACTACCACGGAAAGGATTACTTGAAGCTCCGTCCCGAATCAAAGTTGCTATAGATTTGGCTTCACCAGGGATAATGTAATAATCTCCTTTTAATTCCCAAATTTTTAGTTGTGTATTCCAAATAGGCAATTGAAATGCAGAAATAGAATCATGTCCATTTAGGTGATTAATTTTATGGACTGTATTCGAATTTAGTTTCTGGGCCTCTTTTACTGCCTCATCCAAACTTAATCCTTCATCCATCAATGCTAACGTTATTATTTTTTCATTTGTATCTACGAGTTCTACGAATAATTCCATTTCGGCAATGACCGTAAATGCAGGTTCATCATAATTTAAGCCCTCAACCCGGTAAATATCGTCATTAACAGATCGATCCCGTTTCGGAAACCATTCAATTTTATCAATTCTATCAGGATCTACTTTCTTAGCTATATCAAGATCATTATTTAATATTGAGATAACATGTTCAAATTTCTCAACCAGTAAAAGGTTGTTATTTTGTAGTTCCCTATCGAATTTAATATTGTCTAACACGTTGTTTAGTAATCTCTGATTGTAATTTTTAGCAATCTCGACACGTTTAAGATTAGTAAAATTAATTAGTTCTTTAATTTTTGTTCTGTCCATTCCTAAATAAAATTGAGGCTTCCCAAAACGATCATGTTTAAAGAATTGTAATAATTGATCTTCTTGAGCCATCTTAGAGCCGGGGTCAATTCTACCATTTTCATCTAAAGAAAGCCAAGTCATCACATTTTGATCATTTACGTTCTTAGCTTCTGCCTCTGTTAATCCCAGCTCATCCATATATGCCAAGACTTGGTTATTACTTAATTTAGGTTTGGCATCAAGATGAGTAAACAATGACAACTGTTTCAGCGCAGATTTTAATTTATTAATATCACTCAAATCGATATCTCCATCAGCCAAGAGCGTGTCAAATAAATCCTTGTACAGTCGTTGGTCTTTGGTGGTCATTTCATCGAAATGTTTTTGCAAGTACTCCTTGGAGTAACCAAATGCATTAAGAAATGCCTTCTTAGGACACCCTGAATTTTCACCATTAATTCCGATAGAATTAGTCGTAATGGCACTAACCTTAAACTGAGAGCACAAAGTACCTGTTTCGAATCTATCAAAAATACCATCGGCCCTATTTTCAATATCTTTAATTTCCAGATCAATTGAATCCGTATCTATCTGTTTAAGATGTCCATCAACAGGATCATACCCAATAACGTTGGCGGGCTTGTTGTTAGCCGACTCCGCAATTTCAGCTGCCATATCTGATTGTTTTGTTATAGCACCATCACTTGCGGATCCAATTTTGTCAAAACGCTTAACAAATGAGTACACTGCCTGACCCAAGAAAGCCATCAAGGCTTTCATAATCCTAAATGGTGCCTTGAATATGGTTTCAAGCATCGCAGCAAATAGACTTGGTAATTTTGGTATAGTGGCAACAGATTTTATCTTGGGGAATCTGTTTCCAAATTTATGGAAGGTGGCATCATTAACAGCAGCCTCTTTGATAGCAGAGGCATCCATTACCTGTTTCTTCATTATATCTTTCTGAACCAGAACATCGAAATCCATTGGGTCTAATCCATCAAAAGTTTTAGCATCTAGTAATTTCTTAGCAATGCTGGCATCCTTCATCATCTCCGCCATCGAATGTGTGAGAGCGTCCTCATAGGCCTTCGACAATTTTTTGTGTGCATCAAGGTCACTGACCAGATCCACATTATTTTTCAGATATTCGAGTCGCTTAACCTCAGCCAAGGCTCCTGCCTGACCGGGATCATAACCCTTCTGAACGAGCGAACTTAATTCATCATTAAATACTCTCTTGGCATCATCCACATGACCAGC
>JAAFKL010000274.1 GCA_021399405.1 Candidatus Heimdallarchaeota archaeon
CTCTGGATCCAAATAAATTTTCTCGATGTCTGGATAAGGTTCTTCTATGTATTTCCCATCTACTTGCTCCATCTCAATAGTTTCATCTATTCCTGGAAAAATTCGGGTGGTTATTTCCCCAATTATAAAACGATCTTTCTGCTTCACTGGTGCCTTGATTCGTATATATTTACTATAATCAAGCCCCATTAGATTTACATATTTCTCATGAATAACGCTAATTTTCTTCTCAACATCTTCTCTCTGCATCCTTCTTACATTTAGAAGAAGTGTACGAGGATTATTTGGAATAAGAATTTGATACAAAGTATAGAGAGAGATAAATTTGATGAACTTCATGATATAGGCACGAAATTTATTTTGTAGAGACTTGCTATAATCAATTTCGTATACACTAATTTTTCCAAAATATCCATGATCATCTCGTTCCATGATTTTGAATCTTTTTCGTATTGATTGATCAATTCTACATTCATTATCTTGGAGGTTATCATCTGGCAATACCTTGACAATACTGGATTTGATATGAAGAATGTTTTCTTCATCATTTAGCATAACAACAGCGAATTTTCCAGATTTGAGGGATAATCGTATCATCTCCTTTGAATTCAATTGCAAGATGAAGGCACCTAGTGCTTTGTCCCTTCTACTTGTCGGAAGTACAGAGTATATTTTCTTCTCTTTCATGATAGTCTCTTAATATCTTAAGTGCCTTGTATTATTTAAAATTTATTTATTGACAAAACAGTTTCCAATAGAGAGCGACTCCAATAAAACACTTCATTAACAAATTAATTGATATCTCTCATCTTAAAAATAAAAAAATCACAACTCTCTATTTTCACTCCATTTGAAGATAGCTGTCAACATTTTTTACTTAGTGAGGATTTATATATTTCAGTTTCAATTGAGATATATTCCCATGAGCTCTATTCATAGAACAGGAAATTATTTTATTTTATTTATTACCTTGATATTATTATTTGATCAGTCATTTCTTATTTCTGCAGAATCAGCAAATTGGCCTACAAATAATTGGGATGAGTCCAGTCCTAAAAAACAAGATATGAATATGGACAAATTAGAGGAAATGATGTTATATATTGAGGACGAGGACCTCAAAATTGACTCTGTTGTCATTGTTAAAAATGGGTATATCGTCTTTGAACGCTATCTTAGTTCACCAGGCATGAATGATATCAGAGAGTTACATTCTACTGCTAAATCGATAACGTCTATACTTATTGGGATTGCAATTCAGTTAGGATATCTTGAAAGCATAAACCAGAAGATGCTAGAATTTTTCCCAAATCGCAATATTAGTAATTTTGATATTCGTAAAGAAGAAATTACAATCAAACATCTATTAGAGATGCGAAGCGGGATACTCTGGGATGAGTGGAGTTACTCCTACCTTCTTGATGATAGGAATTCATGGTTAGGTATGCATCAAAGTAATGATAGCATACAGTATTTTTTGGACAAACCCATGACTGCAGAACCAGGCACTCAGTGGGTCTATAATTCGGGTGGCATTACTTTACTCTCTATAATCTTGGAAAATGCTACTGGTAGAAACATTATTGATTTTGCAAGAGACGTATTGTTTAATCCTCTGGGAATTTCGGATTATTATTGGGGTACACATGGTACTCAAAATTATACATACGGGTCTTGTTGTCTAATGCTAACTACCCGTGATCTGGCAAAGATTGGTTATCTAATGCTAAATAATGGAAACTGGGATGGTGAACAAATTGTTCCACAAGAATGGGTGAAGGAATCCACCAATTCCTCTTATAATTTCTATGAACATGAGGGTTATGGTTACCAGTGGTGGACCTTACCCAAACTAAATGTTTACTATTCTTCCGGGCTTTTCGGGCAAACCATGTTTGTAGTTCCTGATCATGATATGGTAGTGGTATTTACAGCAGATTCAAATTCAGATCCAATTCACAATATACAAAATCAATTCCTATCTTCCTTCATACTATATGATGCCAATCCAAAATTGAATCCAGGATTTATTGTAACAATAGTATTCTTGATTATGCCAGTTTTGATTATCTTACCCTACTGGAAATTTCAACTTCGAAAATTGCGTAAACTTAGGGAGGAAACTAAATAATGCCATTAGTTATCCCAAAGCAAGTCGTTCAATTATTAATTCCAGGAATTTTCATAACTTTTATAATTTTTGCGAGGTTGCTGTATTACCATTCCCGGTCAGACTATAAAATGAATTCTTTCAGTAAATTTCTTATGAAGCCATTCTCTTTAGAGCGTCAGTTAAATGGAACCTTGGATCATGTCTTACAGAGAGAGTTAGTCAACAAAAAAATGAAATCTCTCCTTGTATTATTTTACAGCGGAATTGCTTTATTTCTAGTGGGAAATCTGATAGGTCTTTTTTACTTCATCTATGTAGATTTATTTAAGGAACTAAGTCAAGGGAACACTGGTACAATCCGAGAATGGACTGCTATTATAATAAATAATCCATTTAGTGGAGAATGGAAAGGATCAATTCCATGGATTTCCTTCGAAAGAAATCTAAATACATGGGACTGGATACTATTCACATCTGCCAATACTAGTAACCCAACTTTTATGGGAAAATACGCATTTTCGTTAATACAAAACTCAATAGTTATTGCGATTATCTTCTTAATCCCATTATTGTGGGGTCCTATCAGAACTTCTTTTGTCCCTTCACTTTTATTTTACTTCATTTCAATGTCGATAGCGACCCATGGGATATTTGAGGCCCTAGCTAGATTAATATCAATTGAATTTAAACTGGAGACAATCCAATACGGATATCTTATTGTTACAGAAAAGGAGTTAGATGTAATTGATCCTTACAACATTATGTTAAAACTATTGGGAGGCATAATCCTGCTATTCTTATTGTTTTTGTTTATTGGGAGAAGGATCGGAAAAGTACATTATCCCAATAGAAAATCCTCCCAAAGATGGTTTATCACATATATGAGTCTGTACTATTGGGTAAGCTTGGTTGCTATTCTCTTATGAATCTCAACTCATGCTTCCTCAGGACTCTCACCCAGGTAAGCTTCCAGCACAGTTCTATTATTCTGTATCTCCTTAGGAGTTCCTTCTGCAATCAGTTTTCCATCAGCAAGAACGAATATTTTGTCACTAAATGCCATAATAACATCCATATTATGCTCAATGAGGAAAATATCGATGTTTTTAGTATCTTTTAATTCAATTATTCTATCAAAGATTTTGTTTGCTAAAGTAGGATTTACACCTGCGACTGGCTCATCTAATAGCAACAATGAGGGTTGAGTCATTAATAAACGGCCAATTGCCAATAATTTTTGTTGTCCACCTGATAATTCATCTGCAAGATGATCTACCACATGACCTATCTCTAGGAATTTCAAGATTGCTAGAGCTTTTTTAACATTAATACCTTCTTGTCTTTTCCAGATAAGTTTACCCATTATTGCCCAGAATACACTCTCACCTAGCTGTACTTGAGGACTAACCAGCATATTCTCCAAAACTGTCATTTTGGGAAAGTTCCTTGTATGCTGAAAAGTTCGTACCATTCCTTGTAAGGCGATTACTTCAGGTTGCATATTGGAAATCTCCTGTTCATCAAATTTGATCTTGGCATTGGACTCATCATAATCCAAAAATCCAGTAATCACATTGTAAAATGTGGATTTTCCAGATCCATTGGGACCAATTAGGGAGGTAAGTTGCCCCTTTTCAACTGCTAGAGTTACACCTTGCAAGGCCTTAACTCCCCCAAAATACTTGTAAACATTTTCTGCTTCTAATTTTACTTTTTTACTCATGATATCCACTCCTCATCTTCGATACTTGCCTTACTCAGTTTTAACAGATTTTCTAACAATTTGTTATCCTTACTATCTGTCTGAGAATATTCATGTAAACTGTAATATCTTTCATTGTTATTCCTCTTTTCAGGGATAATACCAGCAGGAGAGTAAATTAAAAATACTATCAATATAATTCCGGTCATAATAATGCCAATATTTGACATATCAGCTCTTTGCCCCCATGGATAATTGTATTGAACATTGGCAAAAATAGGTCCTCTGGTAATTTGGAAGAGCATTTGAACTATAAATGCACCGAAAAAAGCACCTTTGTTATTTCCAGTACCCCCTATAATTAACATAATATAAAGCGTAAAAGTAACCAATGGAAGATAATTATTTGGAGCAACAAATTTCATGAATTGGGCAAAAATAGCACCAACAAATCCCGCTGCACCAGCTGCAATTGTCAATGCTCTTAAACGATAGTTAAAAACACTTTTACCCACTGAAATAGCACTTGTTTCATCTTCACGTATGGCACGTAGGGTTCTACCAAAAGGAGAATAATACAATTCTTCTGCAAAGAGATAAAGTCCAATCAATGAAAAAAGTGTAATAAGCATCGTAAACCATGCAGTAAATCGAATTTCAGTAGATCCGTCAAGTGCCAATCCTAATAGATAATTTATCAAAACCACACCATATCCAGCAATAAATACAGAATTTCCATTATTCTTGATTTTTAAGAAAAATTTATTAAGAATTCTTGATGCTCGTTCGAAGAACTCTAAAATTCTTTTTTCCATCTTATTAATAAATAACTTATTTAGAATTCGTGATGTAAGTCCAAAAAATTTCAAATTTCCATCATACGATGATTTTGAGAAAGATTTATACATAATTAAAGATGCAATTCCTAAAAATAATAGTAAATGGAGACCTATAAATGGCTCAGATCCAAATAGAGAATTGTAATCACTAGCAATCATTCCTACTGTTATTATTGAGAGTATTAAAACAGATCTTTGAAGTCCAAGATCAGTTTTCTCTTGACTAGAATAATACCTATATATTAGGTGTGTTAACCCAATTACTATGAATAAAATAACTAATAACTGCCAATTAATAAATAACCCTGAAATAAAAGCCTGAGGCTCAAATTTATCAAATACCATATTATTCACTGTAAAACCCAAAATACTACCCAATGCTTGTTCGTTATTAATTACTATTCGAATAATTTCAGCTGCGACAATTGTTACAATTGCTAGATAATCCTCTCTCAATTTCAGTGTGGGTAGCGTCAATAGCATACCAAAAAAACCGGTAATAATTATTGAGACTACTAGTCCTGACAAAACCAGAGTTAATCCTTGGAGAATACCTTGCATTTCAATTGCAAATATAGCATATGAATATCCACCAATTGCGATAAATCCAACTTTTCCAAAATTTGGCAATCCAAGATAACCAACTTCCAAATTTAATGTTATAGCCATGGCAGCATAAATAAAAATAAGTGCAAAAGAGTTGATAAAATAAGTAGTTCCTGTGATATTACCAGTCATTAATGGTAAGAAAAATAAGAATATAATTGGAAGCCCAATGGCTACAACCAAAAAATTGCTAGGGTTTTTGTGATATAATTCCTTTATTTTTGACATAATTTCACCTCTATAATTTTGATCTTGGATCCACTAATCCAAAAATTCCTCTTGGTCTGAACAGCAAGACAATTATGATCATCACAAAAGGTATGACGAATGTCCAGTCTCTGGAAGCAGTCCAAAATACCAGTTTATCAATATCTGGATCAATTTTTTCCCATCCCACTAACTCAGTATTAACAACAACAGTCAATGATTGAACAAATGCAATGATAAATGCGGATATTAATGTCCCTTCGAAGCTATCAAATCCACCCAATATTACGACAGCAAAGATTATCAACAATAATCTAAATCCAGCACCTGGGAAAAATGATGCAGAGGAAAATCTGAATATAGCACCGGCACCAGTAATTCCAGCTGCCAAGAACCATGTCCAGTAGATCACTCGTTTTGTGTTAATACCAGTTATTTGCGCTAACTCCATATCATCAGCTGTGGCCCTCATTGATATACCAAGTGTGGTTTTGGTTAATATAGCCCTGAAAATCATAACAGCTATTATCATAAATGAAAATGCCCATACTTGGTCTCTTAGTACAATTATTTCAATTGTATTGAATATTTGGAATTTCAATCCAAAGAAATCCACTGAACCTAATGGTAAAACACTATTATCTATCATCCCTAGGACAAATAAGTTAGAGATTACAAATCCAACTATCAATCCAATTATTCCTGAAACAACTGTATCAGCTCTATTGTTAAACTTCCTGAAACCAATATATGCTCCAACAAACAATCCAAGAATTAATGATATTTCAACAAACACTGAATTTTTCAGATTTTCACCTAGTTGATCAAAAAATCCAGGATATCTTGGAGCAATTGGATTTTGGAACAATCCACCCCAAATCTCTTGAGATAACTGTCGGATAACCAAACCAAATCCAATTGATCCCACCATTAATGTTAATGGTGTGGAATTTCTTAATTGAAGAGGCCCAAATACCAATTTTTCACCTAACATTCCAACAATTCCTGTAATAATAAATATTAATGATATTAGTAAGAATAAATTCAAATTCGGGAATAATCCATATAGTGGAATAGAGAAGAATAATCCAACTGTTATAGATTCGGAATGGGCAAAATTTCCAAATTTGCGAACTCTTGTAGTTAATGTCAGTCCCATTGAGATTAAAATCAATGTTGAGGCATTTACTATCATACCCACTAAATTTAACAATAAATTCGCTGGATTATTGTCAGAATTTGTTACAACAATAAGATCTAGTAGGAAGATAAAGAATGCACCGCCTATCAACAATGATTTATCTCTGAAAGAGTAAGTTGGGAATTTTTTAATTTTAGCTCCAAAAATGAAAATTACTTGCATACCGAAAAGAAATAATAATAACATATGCTGTGTATAATTAACATTGGACGATATATTTACAAGTAATAGTTGTAATGAAATCAAAACTAAAGTATTTACTAGATGAATTAGATCTAAGTCATTATTATTATTAAATCCCGCGTGTTCCATTTTTAATTTAGAAATTAGAGTGACACTAAATGCCAATAAAAAGAAATATTGACCCATTGTCAATAGACCCACTGTATCAATAAATAATAGCGATATCAGAACATTAAAAATGATAAATCCAACAGATAAAGCTTTGGGATTAATATTTATTTTATTGAGAGAGGTTTCTGAAGAATTGGTAAATTCATAATAAACTGTATATACATAGCTTAGAATTAGGATTAATTTTATTTCAACATTACTCAATAATGTATCAAATATAACTAGTAAGATAGGCAGTGCAATAAATAAAATTCTGAAAATCTTGTCTTTTCTTAATTTAGTGTTGTTATTATTACTCATATTATCACCTTTTCCCTAAATAAAGTTCTCCAACTTTTTCGTTTCCAATAAGCTCTGAAGCTGCTCCTTGATATGCAATATTTCCAGTTACCAGAACATATCCCCTATCACTTATATTAAGAGCTCTTGTAGCTCTCTGTTCTACCAATAAAATTGAAAGCCCCAAAGCTTTCAGATCCAATATTTTTGCAAAGATTTCATCAGCCAATATGGGAGCAAGGGCAGCTGTAGGTTCATCTAATAATAGTATATCAGGTTTTGACATTAATGCTCGTGCCAATGCAAGCATCTGTCTTTCACCACCTGATAATAATGCAGCCTTTTGGTTTGACCTTTCATTCAATATTGGAAATAGACCATATATCGTGTCTAAATCTTCCTTCACTTGATCTTTATCATTTCTAGCAATAGATCCCAGATGAAGATTTTCCCTTATACTTAGTGTCGGAAAAACATTTGACACCTGTGGCACATAATTAATGGGTATCCCTCTACGAACAATTTCATAAGGTTTTAGTCCAGTAATATCTATTTCATCGTTAATAATTACTTCTCCTTCCCACGGTTTCACTAATCCTATAATAGTCTTAATCAAAGTCGATTTTCCTGATCCATTTGGACCAATTATTGTCACTAATTCACCTTTTCTAAGTTCAATATCTATGCCAAATAATATCTTTAGCTTACCGTATCCTGAATGAAGATTTTTTGTTTGAATTACTAACTCTTTCATCTTTAAATTCCTATGTAATACCTACTAAAATCGTACCTTTAAAATATCTTCCCATTTTGATGCAATTTAATTTTGGCTCCTCCAACTCAAATGTGCAAATAAAATGGATCGAAGTTGATACTAATTGATTGAAATTCGAACAGATAATAAAAAAATAATTCCATGTGTTAGTTAACACTTAAATAGATTAACTTTTCCCCCAATGATACATTAATTATTCAGACATTTCTACTATAGAATTTCTATTAATTAATTGGTGATAAAATGAAAAGAAAAAATTTATTTCTAATTGCTTTATTATTCACAGGATTGTTTATGCATCCTGGACTTAATACAGCAGTAAGCGCAGCAGATGCCCCCAAAGAGTTTACTTTAGGTGGGTTATTCCCACTAACTGGTGGACTATCAGGTGGTGGAGTCGAAAGAGAAGCAGCATTTAGGTTGGCTATAGAAGAAATCAATGCTGATGATACCTTTTTACCAGATACAACTATTAAGTATCTTATAAGGGATACAGGAACTGATGCAACACAAGGTTCAACCGCAGCAACAGAATTAATTGACAGTGGTGTGATTGGATTAGTTGGAGCAGCTTCTTCAACAGTATCCAAAGCGATTGCGAAAATTGCAGAAACTAGTAAAATTCCTCAGATTTCTTATTCTTCTACAAATCCTGGTTTGTCAGATAAGACTGAATACCCATATTTCCTTAGAGTAGTACCAAGTGATGCCGAACAAGGTGTTGCTTTAGCTACAATTTTGGATAATTTAGGAATTACTTCAGTATCTACTCTAGCTACTAGCGATGATTACGGACTAGGAGGAATTGACGTTTTTGAAGCAGCAGCTATTGCAGCTGGTATTACAGTTGATGTTACACAGAGATTCGAACCCGGTGCAACTGATGTAAGTTCTCAATTGACGGCATTAAAGGCTGGTACTGCAACAACCATTGTATTAAATGTAGTAGTTGGCGATGCAAAAACTGTATTTGCACAAGCTCTAGCAGCAGGTGTATCTTCAGCAGATGGTATTCAATGGGTTGGGACAGATGGTCCCACACAGGATCAGGTCTTTGAAGGTGCAGCAGCAGTTGAAACAGCTATGACTGGTATGATAGGTACAGCACCAAACAGAGGTGCTGGAACTGGTGATACTTATAACCATTTCCTAGATCTCTGGGAATGCGCAAATAATGAAACCTATTCAGGTTCAGGTGATCGTGCACCCAATACCTACGCGACCTTCGCATACGATGCAGTATATGCTTTTGCACATGCTGTTGATGCAATAGGAACAGATGCAGAAGATGGTGCAAAATTACTAGCACAATTAAAACTAACCTCATTCACAGGTGCAACTGGTCAAGTTAGCTTCAATGATAAAGGTGACAGAACTGGTGTCTACGATGTACTAAATCTACAAGGTGGAGCATTTGCAACAGTTGGTTCATTTGATTCAACTGGATTAAAACAATGGGCAGATATGAAGGATGATGCAGGTGCAGTCGCATTTGCAAAAGATGGTACATCAACAGCTCCTTCATCCGATTATACTCCTGAAGCTTGTGAGAATTTTGATTTTATTCAGACAGCTGGAGCTCCCGGATTTAGTGCTTGGATCGCATTATTAAGCATATTTGCAATTGTTCCAATCGTAAGAAGAAGAAAATAATTATAATCTAAAAAAAAATTAAATTTATTTAAATTTATTACGAATAATCATCAAATATAATGATATTTCATACTCCCAAATCTACCTATAGACAAAAAGAGAGACCTAATATCCTATAAAATTGAGCTTAATACTATAGCTAAAAATACATGAAAAGAAAATATAAATTTATGAAGGGAAGATTGCTAATTTTTCTGTTGATAATTCTCAGTCTACAGAGGACCTCAGCCTATGCCATCCCAGAATCTTATACCTCCAATGCCAATATCAGTGTGGATTATTCAATATTTGAGGGGAAGTATTTATTCTTAGAGATATTGCAGACCACATGTGGTGCATGTATTAATATGCATCCCATAATATCTGATCTCTATGATTATTACAAAACAAGAGTATCTTTCCTGTCATTAGTATACAATGAGGCCGATACCATTCCTGTACTGCAGGATTTTATCTCGGATCATCCGACCTCATGGTTTATTGGAAGAGATCCTGATATTGATAATTATTTCCAAGTGCAATTCACACCAACAATGCTGGTGCTGGACAAATCAGGCAATATACTCAATCGCTGGAATAGTGCTCAAGATTATGAAACAATTGCTGCATCGCTTGATCAGTTGTCAGCAGATGAAGAAGTATCAATTACGTCATTATCTAATGTTGACTACACTGCACCTCCACCTCCAGATCCACCCATTGAAGTGTTCTTTAGCAGTCCCATTACCCAAGCAGCCATAATTATCATTGTGGTGGCTATGATTTACAAAAAATCAATCTCACCCAAATAATATTATGATTAAAAAAATGCACAATTTGATTGAATAATACTTTCGGGCACCTATCAAGGAAAGATCCAAATATCAGTATGTATTATATTATTTATTGTATCTTTCCACAAGGTACAGTATTATATTGATAGTCAAGCAGATACCAACAGTGTTATCAATATAATTGAAGTAGTCCTGAAGGATGTGGTTAAACACATTCAACGGGATAGTAGCGACATCATCTCGCAAAAGCCTGTGAATCACATTTCACAGCTTGAAGAATTTTGTACAATTTTCTGATGATATATTTAGTGAAACATAATTGGAATTAAATTGTGTGTTGTTATATGATGTATAGAACAATGAAAAGCAAGATAGCAATGAATAGCATCGTTTTCCTTATTGTATTTTCAATGGTAGCTACCCCAACTGTGACCAATGCAACCGCTCCACATGAGTTGACTCTTGGGGGTCTCTTTCCTCTTACAGGGGATCTAACCATGGGGGGAGTCGAGAGAGAGGCCGCATTCAGAATTGCTATTGAAGAAATTAATACTCATACAACATTACTTCCAAATACTGAGTTAAAATATGAGGTTCGTGATACACAGACCATTGCATCAATTGGAGAGAATGCAGCTGAAGAATTAATTAATCTAGGAGTGTTTGGTTTAGTAGGTGCTGCATCATCCAGTGTATCTGCTGCCATAGCTGAAAAGGCTGAGACCGCAAAAGTACCCCAGATCTCATACTCATCTACATCACCAACTCTGTCCAATAAGACAAAATTCCCCTACTTCCTTCGTGTTGTACCCCCAGACAGTATTCAGAGTGTTGCAATAGGCAACATCGTTAACAAGATGGGATGGGACACAGTCACAACCCTCTCCACAAATGATGATTATGGGCAAAGTGGAATAGATGTCTTCAAGACGACTGCAGCAGATTTTGGAATTGAGGTTTTATCTCCACAGGAGTTTTCAGCAGGTGCAACAAATGTAAAAGTACAATTACAGTCAATAGTTGATTCTAAAGCAAAAATAATAGTTGCCAACATGATTATGGCTGATGCAGTCACAGTATTCTCTCAAGCAGCATCAGTTGGAATTACAAGAGAAAGTGGATATATTTGGGTTGGAACAGATGGAATTACGCAGGAACAGGTTTTTGAAGGCTCATTAGAAGTAGAAACAGCTATGACGGGGATGATAGGAACCCGACCTATCAGAGGAGTAGGTACAATATATGAAGCATTTCTAGACACATGGGAAAATGCAGATCCAAATGAATATGCAGGTTCTGGTGACAGAGAACCAAATTCATACTCAACCTTCGCATATGATGCAGTGTATGCTTTTGCCTATGCAGCACAAAAAATGATTAATGCAGGTACTGATCCAGAAGATGGAGAATTATTACTTTCAGAACTTCAAGGTCTATCTTTTGATGGGGCAACCGGTACAGTTTCATTTGATGAGAATGGGGACAGGTTGGGTGTTTATGACATTGTTAATCTCGTTGATGGAGTATTTGTAGTTGTAGGAACATGGGATGTCATGAATGGAATGGATCTGACTGGAACCATCATATGGCCCGATGGATCAACTGATACTCCTGCTGATGGATCCGGAATACCTGGATTTGAATTCTTACTCGCAATCGCTGGTATGTTCTCACTCATCCCCATCCTTAGAAGAAGAAAATAGATCTAAAGTGAAAATAACTTCAAAAAATTGCTTACAAAAAAATATTATATTAAATTAGAACAGTACTTAAATCAATTAGGTTTTAGTAAGCTTTGTAATCAACTCGGAACAGATGCAAATTATTTCTAATATTTCAAAGATACTACTAATGAGTTTACTAATAACTCTAGTCACATTTCAAGGCAATACTCATGTATTTAGCCAAGTGACACCGCCAGAAGGAATTGACTACAAAGTTTTCTTAGATGGTACTAAGTTGAACTATCAGCACGACATTAGCATTAATGAATCTTATGGTGCAGATTTTGTGGATTTTATCATAACTGAATTCACTACAAATTCAATATTTAAGGTAAATTCCATTAATAGTTCATACATTGAGATGGATCAGACTATGACTGTGAGTATGGATAGCTATGCCAATATCAATGATACAGTTTATTATCCCGATTACTACATGACTTTGTCAATCAATGATACAAATACTGGAACGTTATCTTCAAATTTTGTGGCAAATACAACATCAATGGATATTACAATTCTAGATGCAAATGGTACAGATATCCGCCCCACAGCAGTCTATAAAAATAATGGATTTAATGAAGTAGACCAACCTGGCGTCATTTCATTAGCATCAAACAATTTCTACCAGATTAAACCTAATTCTTCCAACTGGGCAGTAGGTGAGGTAGTAGATGGATATACAGTCAATGGAACAGAGGTTTTCCATGGTCTAAATGCATGGTTACTTTGGATGGATTTGGGTTGGGCTACATTTCAACTTTATTATGAGAAAAATACAGGAATTCTATTAGGAGTATTTGGTCATGCAGAAAGTTCAAGATCCATTATAATTACATCCTATACTTTAGATCTATCAGTTTTTGAAAATGATATCCCTGTCATAGGTGCCAATGATGGTTTTACTGTAAATTCTACTTTACCAGTTAATATTTCGTTTCAAGTTATTGATGATAATATTGTCATGTACAATCTATACCAGAATGATACTATTTTTACATCTGGTAGCAAATTAACAGATTGGTCATTCATAATTACTCCTGATTTGGGTAATACTACTTGGACACTCGAAGTAATTGATAAATTTAATATTAAAACATCAGCTACCACCTGGGTAAAATATGAAATCCCCTCTGATAATACTAGTATACCTGATACAGAAACTACATCGAAAGATTCAATATCTGCTACAATTCCTTCTTCATTTAACCCTGTATTTGTTTTTGGAATATATGCTTTCTTGATATATTATATTATTAAAAAATCAAGCAAAAAATAACAATTGAATGAAACGTTACAAACATAATATCCTAGTGATACTGTTCTTATTAAGGTTTAATATATGTTTTAACTTGACATAA
>JAAFKL010000275.1 GCA_021399405.1 Candidatus Heimdallarchaeota archaeon
ATTAGACGCATCTTAGATTTCTTCAATTGGGAAATAACATCTGAACTCAATTTCGGACTTTTCATAGTATTATTCACGGTTTTGGTAATCCATGTTTTAGTATTTAAATCTAATTTTGGATTTAAACTCCGTGCAGTTGGTCTAAACCCTACTGCTGCTCAAACTGCAGGTATTAACTCAAAGCAAGTAACAGTTATCGCTATGTCAATTAGTGGTGCACTATCAGGTCTTGCCGGAGCTATATTGGTTTCAGGTGTTCCAACATATCGATATATTACTAGTTTTGAAAGCACTTACGGTTTTGATGGAATTGCAGTTGCATTAATCGGTGCAAATTCTCCAATTCCCATTGCATTTGCGGCTCTTCTTTTTGGATTTCTAAGAGAAGCTGGGCTTAATTTAGAAAGAAACACAGATTTACCATCTGATTTAATCCTAGTTTTCCAAGGCTTTGTGATTTTATTCACTGCAGCCCCCTTAATCGCAAAGAAACTTATGAGCTTTACCGAAAAACAAGTAACTACTATAATACATCACGAGCAGGATGAGCCTGCTGAGGAGGTTAAATAATGGCATTTATGAATAACCTTAATTTGGTAATCAACCAAGATGATGAATCACCATCTAGGTCTATCACCATCTTCCGTAAAATTTACAAAGTGATGATAGGATTAATGAAATTCTATTTAGCAATTGAATTAATTATATTTCTCATCTTCCTAATCGATGTTTCATTTGATAAAACGAATCAAGACATTATTGACAGACGAGGTTTATTTTTCACTCTTCCCCTCCTTTTAGGAATTATCCACTCTGTCTTCAACAGAGCAATTGATAGAAAATTAATACAGCTCCCTGAAGAATTAAAATTGAGTAAATTGATGCTCGTTGTGCCTTCTATCCTTGCCATGTTGAACTTCATAACACTGCGAGGAAACGTAATACCTGATTTCATAGTTTCAATTGTTTTTGGATTAATAATAATGGCAGTCCACAAAGCTGTAGTTTTCTACTTTGACGTTGATGTTGTGGTTTCATACCTGATTGTGATAATTGGAATATTACTTTTCTTTGGTGATTCAGGTTACATTAATAATTTCGAAACACCCTTATGGGATTTGATCAAACGCCCTCTAACATTGCGAAATATACTTACATTTTCTCTTCCACTTGCCCTAACTGCCATGGGTGCAGCCTTCAACGAAAGAGCAGGAGTAATAAACATAGGATTGGAAGGATTATTAGTTATGAGTGCCTTTGGTGCAATTTACTTTTCAATTCGCTTCGATAATCCATGGATGGGTTTACTTGGAGCTGTGTTTATGGGTGGAATGCTAGGTCTTGTACATGGTATTTTAACAATCACAATGAAAGCAGAACAGATCGTAACTGGAGTTGCAATTAATTTATTTGCGGCAGGGGCAACTGCGTTACTCACTGCATTGATCTGGACACCAGGTAAATCGGATAGTTTAACCGATTCCCAAGTTTTCGAAAAAATTGTAATATTTGATATTCCTATTTTAGGAACAATATTAGAAGCTTTGCAGTTTAAGAATTTCGAAGATTGGTTCTTCGTAGGGTCATTCTTCGGAGAATACCCCGATCCATTAATTGTGTTTAACAATCAGACACCCGCAATCTTCCTTGGGATCTTACTTTTACCATTAGGTCATATTCTTCTTTTTAAAACTACAATCGGTCTTAGAATAAGAGCAATTGGTGAATCCCCACAAGCTGCTGCTACTGCTGGTATAAATGTACACAAATATCAATATTTTGCAGTAATTTTATCTGGAATGTTAACTGGTTTTGCAGGAGGTATTATTGCATTCGAACTAAAACTGTTTTTTGCAGAAATGACTCTAGGGCAAGGATTTTATTCCTTAGCAATAATGATTTTTGGTAAATGGACAGTTATAGGATCCGTTGGTGCAGCAATTTTCTTTGGTTTTTTTAGAACAATGAGCATAAAAATAGCAGTTAATCCAGATTTAGCTACCAACACTCCCCCACCAGTAATTAATGTAATTCCTAATATTCTTGCACTACTAGCACTTGCAGGATTTATTGGAAGAGCAAGACCACCGGCATCTATTGGGATCCCGTATGATCCGAATGAAGGAGAATAATTAATAAATACTTACGCAAGTACTATGATTATCTATACTTGCGTTATTCATAATTTTTAGATATTACAATCTGTAAAACTTTTCAGCATTTTTTGTAGTTACAGTTCTTATCTCACTAATACTAGTTTCTAATATTTCGCTTAATTTTTTTGCGGCAATTGGTATATTTGCCGGTGTATTTGGAAATAAATCTTGAGATGGACCACAATAAGGTGAATCCGTCTCTAAGGTAATATTATCCAATTTTGCACGCATTGCAACTTTCCTCCTACCCCTCCGGATTACAACATTTGTTGGTATAGATATCAAATATCCTAGATCAATTGATTTAGTGATTTGTTCTAAATTACCTTCAAATGAATGTAGAAGTACAGGAGTTTGGGCATACTTTGTCAAGATATCAAGACAATCAGATTCTGCTTTACGTGAGTGAATGACGAGTGGGATTTGAGTTTCATTTGCTAGTTCAATAGCATTTTTGAATAATATTTTTTGCCTTTTCTGCAAAGCTTGATCCTTAACCCAGTGATAATCTAACCCTACCTCTCCTATCGCTTTTATCTTGTTTTTATTTTCACTATTATTTAGTAATATTCTAATTTCCTCTACATCTGTTTGTTTCTCTGCCAATGTCGGCTGCATCCCAAGTGTAACAACCATAGTGTTCTCAACAAAATTATCAATTAAAAATTGAAATTGTGATGGATCAGAAGCACAATTCACAATTTTGTTTACGTTCACCTTCTTTGCTTTATCAATAATGTCTGCGATATCTTCCTTATTAAACCAAGGAGGATGAAGATGGCAATGAGCATCAATAAAATATGGCATATTTTATCACGATGTACGCTGATTTACAATAAATTTAATCTATTACTTTCAACCATCTCAATATAGTTTCACCCATGGATTCAAAAGCAGTATCAACATTTAGACCATTCAAAGCAGACGTATCAAGATATTTTACGGTAATTCCAGTTTTTCCAGAATTCTTATTCAATTCCTTCACCAATTTGTCTATATCTTCCCGTGGTACAACCTGTTCTGCTGAATCAACTAGATCATATTTGTTCCCCAATAGTATTGTGGGAATTTCTCCACGACCAGAATGTTTTTTCAACTCATCCATCCAACTTTTAATATTATCAAATGAGGATGGTCTTGTAAGATCAAATACCATTAATGCGCCAAAACAACCTTTGTAATACATTGATCTTACTTGTGAAAATGTACTTTGGCCTGCTAAGTCCCAAATTTGAAAGGTGACATTGAATTGTTTTTCACCGAATGTATATTGTTTTTCAGTCGCTGCAAAATCTGCACCAATTGTCATAAGATGATCTTGAGTAAATCCTACGCCAAGATAATTTCTCCTCAAATTTGTTTTCCCTACGGCACCGTCTCCCATTAATGTGAGTTTCAGGAAGTAGTTATTTGGTGTTCGATCATCAGTAGTGGGTGGGGAAATTGGAATTTTCTTCTTTTTTCTAAACAAGATTGATCGATCCTTCTTGACATAAAGGAAAATAGAAGGCTTATAAAAACATCGAGAATACCATTTGAAAATAGATTAGAAATATATTAACTCTATTATTTGAAATATCGATCCAATTATAAAATTAGTAACTTCTTTCAACAAGTGTACTTATCATCAATATTATCCATTTAAAGATAATTTCCATCGAATTATCTAACATCATTTGATTCTCGTATCAGCAATTTATAAGTAATACTAATTTAATTATTATATTACAAAGAAGGTAAAAATGCATTGCAAAAATTGTAGGGCATATTTTGTCCGTTTCCCATGTCCCGAATGTGGTCAACAAGAAGTTGAACTTCCAAGCAAACCTACTGAAAGTGAATTACTTGCAATAACAATCCAGGAAGAATCACTTCAAAAACCTTCAGAGTTAAAAGGTGGTTCTGCAGTAAATCCAATTACAAATACTCCGGACGATCCATCTTTGGTAAAACCTTCAGAATTAAATCCAGAAAAATTAATTGATCCTAATGACCCATATAACGAAAAAGAGAATTCAGAGACTTTAATGAAGCCTTCAGAATTAAAAGGAAGATCGTCAGTTAATTTAAGTTCTGAATTGGTTCGAACTACTAGTAAAGTAAAGATTACAAGCGCAAATCTGAAATTACAACCTGTTAAGGAGACTATCGGCGATAGGAAGCAAACCAGACATAAACTTTCAAAACCACAACAACTTGAAGGTGAATCTGACGAGGAGTACAAAAAACGTGTCAGGAATACATTACTTGAAGTAATGATGCTTCTTGAAAAATTGATTGATGATGAATAAAATTTTTACGCGTCAAAAAGAACACTGAAACTATTATGAATTGCAGACATTAGATCTCTTAGGTTGAAGAAGCCAACAATTGTCCCATCTTCATTTGTTACTGGTAACCGTCTTATTTTCTTAATTATCATTAGTTGTGTTGCTCGTCCTAAAACTGATTTATCTTCAATCGTAATGAGAGGGCTACTCATATAATTTGAAACCGGTTCCATTTCTGCTTGCTTTACAAATGCCTTAACAATATCTCTTTCAGTCAACATTCCAATTGCATTATCATTTTTCATAACTATTAGAGCACCAATATTATTGTCACTCATTTTTTGCGCTGCAGTTATTAATTTATCATTCACATCGACCATGATGATTTTATTTTGCATGTAATCTTTAACAGTAGTACTGAAAGAACTCGTCATTGTGAATAATACCATTTGATGGTATTTGTTAATTTTTGTTTCGCTCTTGTTTATTGTTAGATAAAGTAAGATATTATGTCATTTGAGCAATTTAGTATCTATTATATTTATGACCTTCACGAAGATGGGCATCACTTAGTTTATCGCCTTCGAGGATCTCCAAGGTCATCCCAATACCGACCCGTTCGCCAGATTTTAGTAGGAATCCTGATTTACAAATACTTTCAGCTTGACGTGAAGCAGTTCTCCTAGCAATTAAATTCGCTTCGCCAGAGAATCCCAATTTTGCTACTCCCGCGTTCCCACTTGGTATTAATTCTAATGATGCTAAAATATTACCTTGATTGGCCTCAACAAATTGGCCATCAACATAGTTTAAGGTAGTTGCCATGTAATCGGTTCCTTCTCCAATTCTGTGCAAAATTTGTAAATATTAAACTTAACTACTTCAAATTGTTTTAGAGGTAAAGCTGGACAAATATTCTATCTTCGGGGAATTGGAATTTTCTTATCTTTAGATTTTTTGGCTTTTTTACCTTCGTCACCTAATTGGGAATTTAACAGATCGGCCAAAGTTGTCTCAAGATTGGATGAGTTGATTGAAGAACTTTCAGTCCAAACTTGAATTTCTCTCCTCCAACCTTCCAATTGAGATAATCTTTTTTGAATATCAAATATTAGTCTGTTAACAGCAGGATTTCTACTTTCTACTTGATTTTCAGTAACAAGTGCATTCTCTAATATTTCAACAATCAATTGACTTCTAGGAATTCCCTCTTTCTCAGCCTGTTTTGTCAAATTATCTCTTAAAGAATTAGGACAGCTGAAAGTTATCCTCGTGCTTGATTTATCTGCCATATACAGTGATTAATCATTATGTGATATAAATTATTCCTATTGAAGCATATACAAACTCCTAATTCGTTATAGAATATTAATATTAAACGATAGGATTATACTCTTAAATTTAGAGTACTGCCCGATCCATCATTTGTCAGTTTCGATTAGACACTTGAAAATGGACTCTTCCATTAAAATTTAAAAAGCAGGAATTGAAGATAATTCGTTATGACCTTATCTTCTACTGATCAAATCGACCTTCTTTCAGTCGGTATTGATGTTGGATCATCAACGAGTCACTTGATTTTTTCAAATCTTACACTCATGAAAAACATGAAATCTGCGACAAGACGATATGAAGTAGTTGAAAGGCAGGTAATCTATGAAAGTCAAATAATAGATACACCTTTAATTGATAACAATACAATTGATATGGATCAATTAACTAAATTTCTGAAACTGGAATACGAAAAAGCCGGGATAAGTTTTGAAGAAATCAACACTGGGGCAGTAATTGTTACGGGTGAAACTGCGAAAAAACAAAATGCACGTGATATTGTGTCTTCACTCTCTAGAGACGCTGGGAAATTTGTGTCTGCTGCAGCAGGACCAAATTTTGAATCTCTAATCGCAGCTATGGGATCAGGTGTAACAACACGATCAAAGGAATTGCAAAATACAATTTTATCTGTTGATATTGGTGGAGGTACGTCCAATCTAGCTATATCATCAAATGGCGAGATAACTTCAACAAGTTGTATCTCGGTTGGTGGAAGATTGTTAGCTTTTGATATTGAGGGATACATAAATCGGATTGATGAGCCAGCTCAAATCGTGATGGACCATTTGGGTATCAATGCAAATTTAGGAGATTCTTTATCTCTAGACGAGCTAGAATTAATTTCAGAAACTTTTGCTAATTTATTAATTGAAGTAATGATTGGACCTGCACAAAGTCAATTGGCGAAAAAATTAATTATGACCTCTGATATGGATTTTCCCAATAAAATTGATGAAATATCATTCTCTGGGGGCGTTGCAGAATTTATTTATGGTGGAGAAGACGGATACAATGATATTGGATTTACTCTAGCTCGCAAGATTGTGGAACTATTTCCTCAATTGAAAAGCAAAATTATCGAACCTACAAACAAAATCCGCGCAACTGTTATTGGGGCTGGAGCATATTCACTTTCTATATCTGGATCAACAAGTTTCTTGGATCCTGAGTTAAATTTCCCAATCAAGAATTTACCTGTAATAAGGGTCGATGTAGATCGGAACAAACTAAGTATTGCACACGTAAAAGAAGAAATTAATAAATCATATGATCGCTTTGATTTGAAAGAGGGAGAAGATGTGGTTGCTTTGTATTTCAAAGACCCTGTAAGAGCTTCTTATAACCGATTGAAACTTTTTGCTCAAGCTATTGAGGAATCTCTACCTCGATCAATTGAGAATGGTCTTCCTATCGTATTGATTTTTGTTAAAGATATAGCTAATAGCGTCGGTAATATTATTCGGAGAGAAACAAAAATTAAAGAGAAACTGCTATCAATTGATGAGTTAGACTTACAAGAAGGAGATTGGATCGATATTGGAACTCCATTAGTAAATGGTCAAGTTTTTCCAGTCACTGTAAAATCTTTAATTTTTCAGAATAACAAGTAGAATATTGATTCCTGTAAAATGCACCAAATAAATCAAAACAAATAATGAGCAAAATAAAACATTAAAACTAATATTTTGATCGTTGCACAAATATTTAGGGGGAATAATTCAGAATTTTAATTATTGGTGTTCCATTATGACAAATTTAAGAACATATATTGGTAGTAACAAATTTTAATATAAATGGATAGCTAATTTACGGTCGTGGTTACTTACTATTTGGATTTAAAATCTGAATTTGCAAGCGATGGTAAACCAGATCCTAATAATGATAAAATTATAAGTATATCATTTGTGCCCTTCTTTGATAATTCAGGGAGAAAAAAGGATGAATTAACCATATTGAAAAGTTGGGAAAGTTCGGAAGGTGATATTTTGAAACAATTTCTTGATATTACTGGTTGGCAAGATGATAATCCGGATCCATGGAGATTTGTACCTTCAAATTTTGGACTAAATAATATTTTAACTGCTATTACTCAAAGATGTGGAAAATTACTTGACATCAAACTTGATTATCAATTTTTAATGAACCTTCCTAAAATTGATTTAAAGTCAATAGCAATAATTAGGAAACGGGGGAACTTCAAGAAAACATCATTACCAAATTTTTCTAGAAAACTTCGAAAAGCGTATACTATTGGAGGCTTGATTGAAGATAACAAATGGAATGAATTGGAAGAATATATCCAACTTGAGACTGAGGTTTTTCTCAAAATATACAAAAAATTAGTCAATAAGATTGGTGTTATCTTTCCCTAATACAATCGGTTTATCTTGCAGTTTTGTGTAAATCAATGCGGTTATTATTATTGCTGAACTATTTATCACCATGTCCAAAAGTGAGTCTGAAGCTTCTTTTGGATTAAGAGCTATTTCAAATAATTCCCAGAAAATAACAATGAAAATTGCTACAATAATTGCTTTCGATCGATTGTTAATAAACATCAAGAGTAGAATAATTGCAACCGAGCTCATAGAAAAATGATAAATTTTATCACTGCTTGTCCAACTTTGATGTTTTTGAAATATTTCTTCATAACCATCAAGCCACACGTTGTTTGGATCAAGAGGACCTGGAAACCAAGAGAAACTTGCAAAGTTTTCCAATGTCATCAAGAGAAAAGTATATGTCATTATTTTTCTATTCCCAACAAAATTTAATGCACCTTCATGCCCTCTAACATGGGGGAAATAAGAAAGACAGAGGATAATATAATATATAATAAAAAATGTCCCAGCCGATACTTGTTGTTTGTGAACGATATTAATTTCCCACGCAGGCTCTTGAACATAAGGGATCCATTGATCACGATTTAAACCGTAGACAATAGTTAACAGAAAAAATATTGAATAAACAATTAATAATTTTCGATTCTTCTTTATATGACTGGGATGGTTCAAGATCAAATTTTTAGGCTGTTGGGAAAATTTGATTATTGACCAAATTATTGTTGCCAAAGTAAATCCTCCCCATGCATAATTATCAAATAATTGATATGATAACCAAGATTGAAATATTACTACCCAGAACGTGTCAACAACTGACCAGAGTGAATCAAATAGACCTAGGAAACTTTGTAATGGAAAATTTTGTCCTGTTGTGGACATCTGATCTAAAATGGATTTTAATGCTGACAATTGTCGCAATATTGATAGCCAGAAAAATATCCACATTATCATTCTAAATTTATGGTTATCTAAATCTAATTTATACTTCTGCAACCTAAAACCCCATTTTAAAATGAGAAAAAATATCTTCTCATCCCTTTTCAAGAGAAGTCAAAATGATTAAGTATAAACTTAATTCTAAGGAATTTATCAATCTAAGGCATGTTTTTGCATAAATTGCTAACAATTACCCAATAAATTAAATGTTTTAAGCAATTTATCTGTTCAACAAGTTTAAGGTTATATTCTTATATTAGACCAATATGAGTGTGAAGAGTAGCCTCGAAATTGCACAGGAAGCCACACTTAAACCAATAGATGAAGTAGCTTCCAGCGTTGGTTTAACAAAAGATGATATTGAATTGTATGGAAAGTCGGTAGCAAAAATTTCTCTCTCAAAAGAAAGGTTGCATGAGATTAAGTCCAGATCAAAGGGAAAGTATATACTAGTTACAGCTATTTCACCTACCCCCGCAGGTGAAGGAAAAACAACAACTGCAATTGGACTAACACAAGGCCTTACAAAAATTGGAAAAAAAGCCATTGTCACGCTTCGACAACCCAGTTTTGGGCCAACCATGGGAATTAAAGGAGGGGCTGCTGGAGCTGGTTTTAGCCAAGTCGTACCCATGGAAGAGATAAATTTAAGCCTTACAGGAGATTTTTCCAAAATTGAATCAGCTCATAATTTACTTGCTGCTATGATGGACAATCACATATTTCGGAAAAACAAATTAAATTTTGATCTAACAAGTATTCAGTTTAAACGAGTAATGGATATGAATGACCGTGCATTACGTAATATAGTCCTGGCTACTGGAGAACCTTCGGTAAATGGAGTGACCCGATTATCTGGATTTGATATTACAGCAGCCTCTGAAATAATGGCAATCCTCGCACTTACAAAAGATTTGCCTGATTTAAAGGAAAGAATGTCTAGAATTGTATTAGGGAGAAACATGGATGGTAAAATCATTACTGCTGCTGACATTAATGCCCAGGGTGCTATGGCTGCAATTATGAAACATGCAGTTAAACCAAATTTAGTTCAAACGATTGAAGGGGTTGCTTGTTTCATGCATTCAGGTCCATTTGGAAATATTGCACATGGATGCAGTTCAATTATCGGAGACGAGTTAGCTTTAAGAATGGCTGATTATGTGATCACAGAAGCCGGATTTGCTAGTGATTTAGGCGCAGAAAAATTCTTTAATATTAAATGCAGAAAATCAGGACACTTCCCGGACCTAGTTGTTGTTGTTACCACTGTAAAAGCATTAAAATTCCATGGAGGTCTGCCCTACGACAAAGAATTATTCAAAATAGAAAATCTGACCGCTGTACAAGACGGATGTCCAAATCTTGGGAAACATATTGAGAATATGGCTAGTTTCGGTGTACCTGTTGTTGTAGCGTTAAATAAGTTCCCAACAGACACTGATGAGGAAATTGATCTAATCAAGAAGTATGTCGAAAACACAGGTAATCAATTTTCGGTATGTGATGGTGTAGCAAATGGTGGAGAAGGTGCTATTGATCTGGCAACCGTAATTGATAATATTGTCAGTTCCCGAGATTCTCCTACTCCAAAATTCACCTATGAATTAAGTGAACCGATTGAAACAAAAATAACCAAGATTGCAAATGTTATTTATGGTGCAAGAGGAATTGTTTTTGGTAAAAATGCTCAAGCCAAAATTAATCAGTATAAAGAAGATGGATACGGTGATCTACCAATTTGTATGGCAAAAACCCATTTATCTTTAACAGATGATCCCACCATCAAAGGAGCTCCAAAAGACTTTGACATAACCATAAATGATGTTAGAATATCAGCCGGAGCAGGGTTTATCTATCCGATTACCGGAAAAGTTCTAACCATGCCTGGTCTACCACCCGTACCCGCTGCTGAAAATATTGATATTGATGATGAAGGAAAGATAACCGGATTGTTCTAATTTCTCTTCTTATTGCAAAGAATGTGTAATCTTGCCTCCAAAGGCAAAATACTTTTATTTTATTTCTAATTTATTGTTATGGGATTTTACTTAAATACTTTGTAATGTTTACATAATTAGAGCATTTCGCTTTTTGGTGTGACTAATGGAACGGAGTATGTTAAGAAAAATAGTTATTCTAGGGACAACAGGAAGTGGAAAAACAACATTTATGAAAAATCTCGTTGGGGATTTTGATGGAGCTGAGGTAGAGAGGAGAATAGTAATTGAGGAAGCTCAAATTATTAATACATTCACGCCAATTTCTAACACCCAGTTCGAAAATTCAACCACGACAGTTAGTATGAATGTAAAAAGTGTTTTATTTCTAACAACTCGAACAAATCAATTCCATTTCTTTCCTATGGATAACCAACTGGAGCTCGCACAAGAGGACCTAGATAGTGTTTATCCAACAGTTCTGTTTGATACCGCAGGACAGGAACGATTTTCATTTATGCAAGAAATTGGATTGAATGGTGCAGACGGCGTGTTTATTTTTGCTGATGGCACTAATATCGGGAGTGTGGAACGAGTGTCTCAATTCATAGAAATGATACGGGAAGAGGAGATAAAAAAGAATAAAACAATACCTATCATCGTTTTTGTTAATAAGAAAGATTTAGAGTCAAGGGGAATATATGTTGGTGCCGCTTCGTTAACCCGTTGGATTACAGATGAGGATGTAAAAATCTATGAAACAACAAATGTTGATCTTGAAACTTTTATGATCCCTATACGTTTATTTCTAAATGAGCTGGAAGGATTTCCAATCGATGCTAGTCAAATTGTATTTAACAAAGTACATGAGGTCTACTAGCTGGTAAGATTTTTCAATCCGAACCGTTTATATTGACATTGTAAAATAACATTTGTGAAGATAGTGAATAAGCAAAATTTTTCACCTTTGATATTAACAATTTTACTTCTAACATTTACAAGCCTTCCACATACTAATCTTATTTCTGCTAGTTCTACTGGAGGTCATACTCAAAATCGTGTATTAACTGGTCATACAAGATATCAAAATTTCTTTCCGCTTTCACAAGATGTAAACTTGAATTCAGTTGATTCGATATTATTTGAATGTTCAGATCCCAATGCTGATCAATATTACAGAGAGGCGATACCTAGTATTGATGATCCAAAATTTATTTCAGTCGGAAAGGCAGATTCTCAAATAGATGGCAATGATTTAATATTTGGTTTAGAGGTTGATGGTGAAGTTCGTGGGTACCCACATAACATTTTACGGTTCCATGAAATCGTAAATGATCATACATCAAATACCAACCTCGGTGTAACATATTGTCCTTTAACTGGATCACCTGTAATTTATGATGCTGCTCAAATAGGTAATTCAGAGATTGGTGTAACTGGATTATTATTTGAGAGTAATTTGGTATTTTTTGATAGAGATACAGATACTTGTTTCAGTCAAATGCTTAATTTCGGTATGTCGGGGCATCTACGAGGTCAACAACTTGATGTTTTACCTATCATTGAAACAACGTGGGATACTTGGAAAAAATTGTATCCTGAGAGTAAAATATTAAGTCGTGATATTAAGGATCAATCTTCAGAGAGGTATGATAGAAATCCTTACGAAAACTATGAGACCGATGCTTCAATTCTCTATCCAGTAAACAATTTGGATCAACCACCTTATAATCTCTATGATAGAAAAGAAAAAACCTTAGCACTAGGGAGTGGTAATGACGTTTTCCTATTTCCATATGAAGAATTAGAAAAAGCTCCAGTTACAAATCATCAATTCTTAGATGATTCTATCAGTGTGATTTATGATGAAGAGAATCGAATAGCAGTCCCTTTCTACAGTAATATTACTGATTACGAACTAAGCTTTGAGTTAGTTACTAATCGTTCACAATATTCTATTGAATCTACTTTTGGCCTTCATATTTTTAGAGATACACAAACGAATTCTGTCTGGAACATTAAAGGAGAAGCCATAGATGGGACCTTAAAAGGAGAACAATTGATTCAATTCCCAAGTTTTCAAGCATATTGGTTTTCAGCTAGCATATTCTATCCCAGTGCATTAATATTTAGTGAAAATAATTCTTTGCAATACAGTATAGAACCTGAATTTAACAAGCTGTCCGTTCCTGGAGAAGATACTACGTTTGACGTGATATTGCTAATTACACTTAGTTCCTTGTTCATATTGATGATATTGGTATTATACAAAACACGAGAAAATTAAATTTCAGGTGTTTTATCAAAAACAGCGCTTAATTCATCAGATTCCATTAAGAGGAACCTTTTATCTGAGGTATTATTATTTCTGTAAGCTTGCTCGATTGCTGAAGTTGTAAATTTGGTTCCAACTATTACTGCTCCTTCAAGATTAGCGTTTTCTGCAAATTGCAAAGCTTGATGAATTTTATTTACACCAATTGTTCTATTCCATGGATAGTACAATACACCAAGGTTAACTTTCTTGTCACCAATATTAGTTCTGATTGTACCTTTAAATTTACTCTCTTTACCATTTTTATTCAATGGAGATCTTTCATCTACATTTCCAAATTTTTCCAGGACCCCTAGCATTTTTCTAAACGTATCAGTCATTCATATATAATTCTCTTTAACTTATCCTTTAACTTTTGAAATACACCCGAAATATCCCGTTATTTCTCTAGGCAAATTCATAGGATGCATAGAATATCAATTATGCCTCATCAGTGTTTTATCTCATTATTATCGACACTTTAACTAATTGTCTAATTTTTGCACTTTGTTTACTTTTGAAGATATTTGGTCAATTTCTTCCGATTGCAATATTTCCAAAATGTGTGTAATTGTCGTAATCACATCACTGACTGAATGTGCTGAGACTTCCAATGAAATACCTGGTTCATGCATTAGTTTGTTTCTCCGATATCTAAGATTGTTTAAGATTTTTTTATCATCTTCAGAGAGATAAGCAACTCCAAATAGTATTTTGATAGAATTATAAAGGTTATATTCTTCATCTTCCGGAACTAAATTTAGTCCGAGTGTAATCTCTCTAAAAATAAATTCAGTCAAACGATAAAGTTGAAAATAAACTATCATTCGTTCTTCTCTCGAAAGTGAATCCCATTTGTACAATTGATCTTTTATATATTCCTGATCACTATACAGCCCTAATAGATCCTTTTCATTCAATTTTACAGGGCCTATTTTCTCACCTAGTAAAAATCGTTCGAGTATAGATTTAGTTTGATTAGCACCAAAGCTACCTTCAGATTGAATCACACTTGCAAATTCTCTCCATGCTATCTTACTGGCAAATTCAGATCTGGCCGAAATTAGGAACTCATCTCTCAATAATGGTACTAACAACTCATCCAAAGCGAACCCAAGTGATTCTCGGTATTTTTTCTGATCTTTTCGATCAATTAAATTATCCAAATTATAAGATGTGAGACTTCGTATTGTCTCTCGTCTGAAATACTTTTCATCTTCTGGTTCATGGAAAAGGATTGGCACAACATATGGTAAATAGTGAATTAAACGTTCTCTAGAATAGAAAAATAGCATATATGAAAATGCTAAACCTAACAAAAGAAATATGGTTACTGATATTGTAATCCCAGGATCTTCGATTTTATCTAATTTGATAAAGTAAAATGGAAGTGATTGAAAATTCATAATCCAAACTACAATGATATCAAAAATAAACAAAATAGAGTTTATACTTGCAAATAATACCAAGGATTCAAAATATTCGAGAGATCTCACAGGTTTGATTTTTTCAGTTCTTGAATAGAAATTATCTTTGTAATGTGCAAGTGATCTTTTTGATAACAGAGGGACTAGTTTTTTCTTGATTGAGTCACTAACCTCGCTTTTATGACTATCTCCTAGAAATAATTCTTCAATCATTAAAGTTTTGGATTCTTCTTGAGGTTCCCATGATCTTTCTGATCTGATTAAATCATCAAGTTCTGAAGACAGCCTAGTTTGAAGCCTGTTATTTAAGTTTGCAAATATTGAAATAATAAATGGAGCCAATACTGTAAGAATAAGACTTGGAAAGAGTAACAACAAGATCACGACAACAAGGGATCTATCTAGTATCTGGTAACGTATAGTACTGTAAAGAAACAAAATTGCAACTTGTAAGTACAATGGACCAAGTATTCCGAGTTTAACTCTCAAAGAATTTAACCTCTACCACATTCTTACAAAGGGATTTATACAAATTATGACTAAAGAATAAAAATAAATATACTTTATTTGAATTAATAGTACTAATCATAAATATAATGTAAACGTGATTGCTGTACCTATCGAAGGTCAGAATAATGAGATAATTAATCACTTTTTTTCGTTACTCAATAAACCTTCAAAAATAATGAAAACTTTCTTTTTTTAATGAGTAACGAACTGTCGCTCGGACTAAGTGATTTAGAAGAGAAGGTATACAAAACACTGTTAGTAAGTGGACAATTGAGTATCGGTGAACTGCGAGTCACAACTTCTCGAAATCTCGATGAACTTACAACGACAATAAATTCTTTAATTACAAAAAATCTAATTAGAGAAATACCGGGATTAAAAGGAAGATATGCCAGCTTACTTCCAATCGGTAGTTTAAAAGACGATCTTTTAGCTTCTGTCGACGATATGACTGTGGTTGAAAGGGAATTACTGGATAGCGCAGGAGTAGCGTTAGGACAGTTACAAACCAATCTTGATAGTCAAGAAAAGGAATTACAAGAATCACTTAATGCAAAAATTAGCGATATAAATTCTCAATTTGAACAATACAAAACTAATTTTCAAGGTCAATCTGATACAATAAAAAATAAAATTATAAATTCTATTAGTGAGATTAAGAGTTCTAATAATTCTGTGAAAGATCAATCAACTGCTAAAATTCGTGATAAAAACACAGCTTATGAAACCAAAATTAATCTGGTTTTTGAGAATTTCAATGCAAAATTCAATGAGAGAACTGCAAATTTGAGAAATGAATTGACAGAAGAGATAACGAATGCTCTAGAATCAATTAAGCCAATGTTTCAAGAGAGTGTTTCGAGTAGTCAACAAGCAAATAACGAAAGTGCAATTAAAATAAACAATGTTTTTACCCAGAATTTAGATAAATTTCAAGAGAAGGGAAAATCATATGTGACTGAATCAAGCACATACCTAAAAGAATCGAGTGATACATTAAATAATACCCTTAAACAAACAAATGAAGGTATTTCCATTCTTGAAGAACATCTCGGCACACAAGTTAATCAACATCGCACTGACGTTGATACTTTCAAAACTCAACTCTCCACATCTTTTGATGAGATTACAGAAGATTTAGGGAATTTAGAAGCAGAATTCTCAAATCAGATGCTACAGATTGAAACAAATCATATGGCAAATGGTGAGGAAATAAATAATAAAGCTAGGTTATTTGTCGAAGATAATAATGAAAAATTTGCTACAGCAACAGGAGAACTTCAGAGTTCACTTAATGTTACATTTGACTCTGAAATTAATAAATTTAAACTGAAAATCGAAGACCATTACCAAAGAATGATCTCTGAAACCTTGATTCAACTTGAGGAGTTTAAAGGAACATTAACAAGTGATGTGACAAGTAAGATGGAGCAAATTAATTCATCTCGAGAAGATATGAGATTATCCATTAATGAAAGTTTAAACACCTCAATAACCTCACTAAATGAAACAATTAAAAATTCCTCTGTGCAACAAAAACAGCTGAAAGATGGCTTCTTTAAATCACTAAGTGATAAATACAATGCAAACAAGACAAAATCATCAGGAATCCTTGATAATATATCTGCAAATATTCAGGGTTTGATTGATACAATATCTTCTTCTTCCCTTATGGTAAAGACTCAAATTGCTGAACAACAAACAAAAACCACTGATTTGAATGCTCAATTTGTGGAAAAGCAGGACACCGTGTTAAATTCTAATTTAAGTGAAGCTCTAAATGAAATCTCGAATTTGTTAGGACATGAACTTGATAGCTTGAATCAGCTTAATGAGGAACTATCAAATGCTCATCTTGCTAGTTTTCAAGAAACAATAACAAACATTAATTCTGTTGTTACTGGGAAAGTAGCTGATTTGGAAACAACTCTCAAAAAATTCCATAACACATTCATTTCAAATATGAAACAAACTGTGGAAGATCGCCAGGAAGAAACCCCTGAAGGATTGGAAGGTGAAAGCCCACCCAGTGCTAGTTCTAAATCCATCCAAACAGAAGTTCATCAATTTCTTAATGAAATATCATCGGAAGTTGAAAATCTATCAGAAATTACTCATACTGCTTTGACTTCATTTATGGATAGCATTCAATCAGATACAACAAATCTAATTACTGAATCTCAAACTTTTATTACAGATGAAAATGAGAAATTAAAAGGAATAGGTGTTAGCTCATTAGATCAGGTAAAAGCAGAAGCGAGAAGGAACCAAACTGGTCAAATGGCCACTGTTAAAGGTACTATGGATCAATATACTGAAAAATACAGTACTTCCTCAAGATCTGTCACAGACAAAACATTAAGTCTTGCAACAGTCCTTGAGAAGTTATTTGCGGTTCAACAAGTAACTGAAACTCCTATGCTAAATACAAGTCATTTGGTCGGAAAAGATGCCATCATGTATCAGTTAGAGGACATAGTTAAACGTGTTAAGAGTAAAGTGACTATTTTGATACCGTCTATAGAAATGATCAATGTTGAACAAATTCAAAGTATGAAAAGTACTGCACAGGTCAATATAATTTCTCATATTGATGAACACAACGATAAAGATTGGATCGATAAAATGCATAATTCGGATGCAAATGTCACTCTTAGGTCTATCACAAAGACCGGATTTGGAGGCGAATTGCCTAACTTTATTGGAGTTGAGAGAGAGGGCGAGGAAATATTATTAGGAACCATGGATGACGGTGCTAACGAATATGTTGCCATTACCAGTAGTTCCGAATATTTTGTCAAAATCCTCGGTAATATCGTAATTGCTGACTATGCAAGAGGGAAATCCAAACAACTTCAGAAATAATTAATCACTATTAAAGAATCAATTTAATTGAATTGCCCTTTTATTAGAAATTTGTTTATCTATTGAGTGTTTTAATGCTACATAGAACCACAGCAAAATTAAGGAAGTAACAACAAAATTAATGTATTCGAATAATGTCGCACCATTAATAATTATGTAGAATAAGAGCAAAATCAACCCAATACTACATATTGTCAAAATAAAAATACCAGACCACCAAATTTTATCAATTTCCTTTAAATTATATCGCATGGGATGTCAATCCTTAGTTTCTACTTAATCAGGTAAGTTATTAGATGCAATTATTATTATGGGTGATTATCTATATAAATCAATATTTGGAATTAAAAGATGGTAATTTGTATTCATGCACTTTTAAAAAATTTGCGGATAGCCCTTACTAAACGTATTTTTCAATCGTTATTGTGATTTAACATTACTATGGAAAGTATAGCCAAAGTGGGTTATAAAAGTCTTAAGTAGCGACGACCCAAGCTACATAAATAAGTAGAAGATTCAATTTTACCATCATTAATTGGCGCCCAATACCCAAGTAAGTAAGTATTAATCTATCGTCTAATATTTAAAGCATTTAATTAATGAATACGATTACCGCACAAATATTAATTTTTCAGTATTTTTTTCGTATATAATTTTCCTAAATTTTTTTTTTTCGATAATAATTTCTTGTGCCGATTTTCTACAAAATTATAATGATAAATAGGGACAAAACAATTTATATAGAAATTAATTAGTAATAATAATAGGGAAAATGAGACGTAAACAATCTAAAAAACTTCCAGAAGCGGCAATTCCAATGTTAAGGTATCTGCAGGACAACAGTCCAAAAACGCAAAGAGAAATAATGGAGAGCTTGGATCTTCCCACAAGGACAGTGAGATATTCATTGCGAAGATTATTGGAGAGAGATTTAATAATCAGAATTGCAAATTTAAACGATATGAGGAGCGTGTATTATCAAATTAATCCTCAAATAGTTGATTTAAATCAAGTAATTGTTCAAGAGCTTAGTATTATTGAAACATAATTTGCACAGAAAAATATTCTTTAATTTTGAGCGATTTTATAGGCCGAACGAACTTCGTATAATTGGCATAAATGATCGCTAAATGGCCATAACCTCAAAATAATGCAATAGATAAAAGTTGTTATTATTCGGATTATTGCTTTAACAATTCTCATAAAATGTGCAAAAATATAGCACCCAAGGTCACTATCGAAGCATTTAAATACACTTAGAACAGATTGAATTTGCCGAAAATTAATCCGGCACAAGCAACACATAGGAGAAAAAAAAATGTTAAATCAAAATTCACACGTTCGTTTACCAGAGAAAGCAATTCCATTACTAAGATTCCTTGAGGAACATGGTCCCAAG
>JAAFKL010000033.1 GCA_021399405.1 Candidatus Heimdallarchaeota archaeon
AAATTTCCTAGTCTTATCCACGGAATAATCATTTGATTACCCGATGATAGAAATATTCACTTCAATATATAAAGTACTGAAAATAAAAATTAATGTAATACAAATTTGCACATGTACCAAGTCTGCTCTTTTATTATGATCCTCCCGACTTAACCAATTGGGAACTAGTTTTATATCCGTACCAAGTCCAGTTTTATGCATACCAGGATTAAAAATATTTATTTGGATATTATATCCTTCTTCTTTCAGCTCTTCTGCTAAACACTTTGAAAATGATACTATACCTCCTTTGGAAGCAGAATAGATCGACATGTTAGGAAGTGGTCTATCTGCGCTTCCTCCACTTAGAGTGATAATTCTACCATATTTTTGCTTTTTCATTTGAGGTAAGACAGCAGAAATTGTGTTTATTATCCCTGTCAAATTAGTACTCATCACAATTTGAGCATCTTCAGATACCATTTCCACATCCATATTCCCAAATGGTCCGTATCTTCTATTCAAACCAGCATTTGCAACCATTATTCTAATTGATCCAAATTCCTCTACCGTTTTATCGATCAAATTTTTCAATTCGTCAGGTTTAGTTACATCACATCTAAAACCAATAATATTCCCGTATTCTTTGAGTTCATTAACTGTAGTATTAACACTTTCCTGGGAACGAGAACATATTGAAACCATAAATCCTTGTTGCAGGAAAACTTCAGCCAATTTTTTCCCAATTCCGCTTGTACCCCCGGTAATTATTGCTGTTTCTTCAATCATCATGCAACAATCGAACATGACTTCATTAATGCTTTATCATTTAGTCAAATTACTGATTGAAATTATATAGATTTACTTTCTCATTATTTTTTAATTCGTTCAAATAAACATCAGACCTTTCTTCCGCCCTCTTCACTGCTAGGTAATTGTTACGTCTGATCATCTTATCCAGTTCATATATCTCTGCATGTTCCTTCAGCAAATGTGTCAGTTTCACATTTCTAGTTAATCTTATAGACATAAGGGCCACTACTACCCCAAGATTCTTCCTGGCAGTGAATACTTCCGGATACATCGTCTTGAATTCCGAGACCCGCGTCTGTGCAAACATCAGCTGTCTTTTAGAAAGATGCCCCTTGTTTCTGAAATTAAACAGAATATTATTGGCCTCTACTTCAACAGATTCTGAGACATTTCCATCAAACATTCCTGATTCACGTAGTTCCTCCAATAATTTCAGACCATTGATTTTAATTCCAAAATAGTTTGGTAAATCAGATCTGGAAACATAGATCCCATTTACATTGGCTCGCTGCGTCACCAGCAATAGAACTAATCGCTGCACATTGGGTTTTTTATAGGATAGGCATAATTCAGTTAATCCCTCAAGGTCATTCAGTTTGATGGTTTTTGCAACCGATCGAAACTTTTCAGGCAACCTTTCAAGTATCTCTAGAATATTCTTTCTTCTAGTGATCAATCTTCTCTCCCTTGGGTCTTGTCGGATCACACTCAGGCTAATTCCAAGCCCCCTAACGGTGTTGAGATCCCTTTGCACAGGAGTGTAGTCGATTGTTTGATGAGATACATGCAATTTACTTTTCTTGTCCGAGTAATAAACTACTTGGTCTGAAAATTCTTGACGATCGAAAGCACCTGGACTACCATACTGTAAAATTCCCTCAAGCTCTAGCTTATCAAAAGGACAATTATAGGGTAGTTTCTTCGACCTGTATCCACCATTGGAATTAATCAAGTCGATCAGCTTCTCGCGATCCATGACTATCAGTACTTTAAATACCGTAGGTGATTAGCATTAAAAAACATTGTTAGAATCAATATTGTTGATTTGCTGAAATTTTAATTCAAAGAATACAGGCCTGTTTTAGCTTAAATAGTAATTTGATCTAGAATAATTGATTATCAATTAAGCGACTTACTATCATAATTACGTAGGATATCTTAAGATAATGAGAAAGACCCACCAGTAACTCTTGGTGCATAAACATGTACACAGACACTTGCTATATCAGCTAATGGGTCAACTAAGTTAAAACATACTCCAGTATTTACTGAACCATCAATAACCGTGTAGGGAGAACTCACGACCTTACCTCTATACAATAACCAAATATCTATATCCTCGTAAAGGTAATTTACAGTTATTCCTGGATCACCATTACTAGTAAGATCATTGATATCATGGGTTTCTACATTACCATTTTTTTTACCCGAAATTCTTATGGAGTAATCTCTTGTATTCCTATCTTTACCTTGTGAATCCCTGTGATACACCCACCAGATATCTGTATAGTGTTCAGCAGTCGATATACTGATAGCACCTGCTAAACCCATTGTGACAATTGTTCCTAACATTAAATATGAGCTTAATTTTCGTTTTTCCATTTCAAAACCCAGTTTTGTCAAAATATAAAATCAGGATTACCTTAATAAGGGTAACCTATTATTGTCAATCGTTCTGATCTACAATTTCAATGGAATATTCACAATTATTATGTTAAGGATACCAATCCAGCTCTTGCAGTCACTCTTCTAAATGTTTGGTAGTACCATACCTTGCTACGGCCGTCTCTATCAAGTTTGAGGTCAAGATTAAAGAAAAGCATTGCCACTTCATTGATTGACATTTTGTTGGTAGTGTATATAGCTGCAAATGCGAAAAGAATATGGGGATTAGAACCTTTCAAATGTGGATAATCAACGAATAAATTGCTAATACACCTAGTTGCTAATTGATACTGGATCAGACCTATCAATTTAGTCTCACTCATTTCATCAATCAATTTTATAGCTGGTACTAGGAAAGTCTCCTGGATATTTATCTCTTCTATTAATCCAACTCTTCTAAGATCCCCTAGTTTTTTCATCCAACCTTTACTATTAACATCGTAGACATGACACAAATAACTCTTAGTAATTGGTACACCGTACTTTTTGGCCAGATAATTAAGATAGACCACCACATACCTTTTTAATGAGAATTTGTGCATATCCCCCATCTTAAAGATAAATTTCACCATGTCATCGGATATTTGTTCTGTCAGACTGTCCTTGCCGAGCATTTCAACCAAATTATCGACTCTCCGAACTGTCTGTGGGTTTGCACCAACAATCTCTTCTCTCAATTGTAGTTTAGACATGCTAATTTCCTTCCTGTTTTGTGATAAAAATTAAAAATAAGAGCATTTGATACACCTAAACCTTTGTGTTAGTCTTACTTTTGGCCTTCTTGCTTGGTGCTGGTTTGTCTAATTCACCGTACAGCCATTCACGGAATTTATTCACTTTCTTCTCAACATCCGTACTGTCATCAGGTAATGGATCCAATTCATTTCCTAGGGAATCCACACAAATAAATCCCTTCTCATGTATTTTTCTTGCATGCAGAGCAACTTTCTCATATTCCTGGGTATCTGCAATTCCCATTGGTCCGATAAAGAAGTAACCTGTTGATTCCGCTAAGAAACCACAATCTACAATCTTTGCACGTCCAAGCTTGAGACCCTTCTCTAATTTTATCCCACCCCTTCCTGCCTCCCTCTCTTTATTCGTAGGTCTGTCAAGGTATATCCTGATATCTGATGCATGCGCTATGACTGAACCACCTTGGGCACTTATTGGCCCTTCATAACCACCAATATTAGACCTGACATGGTTGGTATAGATTGTCACCAGGTTATTCAACTCAGCTAGCGTTTTCAACCGGTCAAGCACCCTCTTAAGGTGTTTCTGTCTGGGTTGAAGATTGGAAAGCTCTGTTCCTCCCACAGGGTATTGTGCCTTCAATGGATCCATGATACTATCAATTATTATTATACCAATATTCATCTTCTCGATCTTCTGAGCTATCTCGTTTAGAGCTGTCTCCACATCGTCAAAATTCAGGGCACGTGCATAGAGGAATTTCTCCTTCAATTTATTCAGATTAACTCCCCAGTATCTAGCCATCCTTTTGAACCTTGACATCTCGAATGCCCCCTCACTGTCAATATAGGCCACACCCTGGTTCCATCCTCCAATCTTTTTTGGTCTCATCACCATACAGGCAGTAGTCAGACAAATCTGTGTCTTCCCCATGGAGGCACTAGCATAGAACTCAATCATTGTCTTGGATCTGAAGCCAATCTGTCCATTGTTGTAAGTCATCATGCGATCAAGTTCTGATGCCCCTGTTGGAAGGTATTTAAAGGTGGATTCCCTTTGGACTATCGCCTCGTACTCCATTACTAATGCACCTTTTCTCATGATACGATTGGCATGTGCATGGATCTTGATACCTTTTGGATCAGAAACGCCATCAATTGCAATTATATCTTTCTGGAATAACCCAAATAATTGAGCCGGTTCTGTGAAACCAGCCTTTCGAAGGGTGTTAGTCATTGTAACTTGTGTGGTGCTTGTAGGTGCTACCCCTGCCTCCTTCAGAAAGGTCTTCATATCTGGTTTGGCTGTGTACTCCTTACCGTCTATCTCGAATGTTTCTACTGTGACTGCTGTCATTACAGATTACCTGTGGGTATTTAGTATATAAACAAAATCATGAAAAATGAGGAAGTTTTTCACCACAAAGCATGAAAATAGGGTATTGTCACCAAATTTCCATGTTTCTAATTAATTCGGTCCAGTTTGACTGTTTAGACCCTGCTAATACAGATTGATACCACAAATTTATTACTTTTTCATAGTAAAGAAAAATATCAAAATGCCATTCGTATGCATATTCATCATAAAAAGTATGATAATCTGATTCAAGAAATATAAAATATTTCCTAACTCAAAATATCAATTAAATCAAGGAAATTTTTAATAATTGGTTTGATATAATAATCATATGACAGTTGAAATTGAGAGAGATGTCGCAGAAGATCTTATCTCTTATAAACTGAGAAGCATATGAGAATATATTGATGTAATTCTCACAAGATGGGGTGAGACATCATCAACTTCTTTCATTGAAAAAAGTATGAGCGGAGAATTAGAAGAGGCTGAAAATGATGGCATTGATATGAGACAGTTATTATTAGAAGAAGAAAAGCTCTTAAAACTTACAAAGGATATTACTGGTGATGAATAATTTCTGGTTTTAACAAGTTAAATATAATTAAGGGTAAAATACTTCATATCTTTTCTAAAAAAATAATCGAGATAAAGGTAGATCCTTTCACTCCACGAATGACTATTTTATTTGATTCAAATATTGCACTTCACCTCCGCTATAATGATTTCAATCAATAACATATTCTCATGCAACCTCAACTTGTGATGGAAGATTATCTGATCCAAATGCTTTATTGAAGATATTTGACATAAATGGTGAATTTATATCTGAATATGAATTTGATTATGTGAGCAATTGGTGTCTGGCTGAAAATGTATTATTGGCCTATAGCGATACTGAAATTCTTGTTCAGACTAGCCCATCAACCTTCTCAATATTTGATGTAACAGGTTTGAAAGGAGGAAATGAAATTATCAAGATTGAAGAGTATGAAACAGAATATTTTGGTGATCGAGAACTAGGAATGATAAACAATTCAATTGTGCATTGGCAAAATGGACCTGGACCAAATTATGTGCTTCATGATTTAGAAAGTGGAGAAAAGTCAGGTTTACCTCTTAAAATAGAAGAAATAGAAAAAAATAATTTGACACCTTTGTATTCTTCTCTGAAATTTGATGATAATTTCCAGCATCCAAGACTTATTGCTACTGCAAATTATAACAACTGGGTCGCATATGGTTACCATGATGCACAGGAATTTAATAATCATAGTATTGATAGAGATTATATCATTCATACAGGTAATCAAGAAATGTCTAGAACGATATTTGTTGAAAATTTTACCAATTTTGTACCTCATGTGTACTCACTTTCAAAAGATGGTAAGACTCTAGTGTTATCGACAATCGATGCAGGTCAAGGATTTGTATCATTTAATTTATTCACTAATCAATCATGGACTTATAATGAGATGGATGAAAAAATCATCTATGGGATATCAGTTGAGAGCGATAAGGTGTGGTTTCTAGAATATAATACAGAAAATAGTAATAACTTATTTTATTTGAAAAAAATGAATTTGAACACTGGTTCAATCTCAGAGATTGGGGGCCTCAACATTTATGATACAATCAGTGAATTTGTAGTGGTTAATGACTATGTTTTTGTAATTACCAATGCCAACTATTCAATTCCCCAAATATTGTTGATTGGGGCACCTCTAATGGAAATTATAATTGCAATAATTTATCTATGAAAAAGGGATAATTAATTATCATCCATTTATTGCATTTAGCTAACGTTATCTGCAAAAATATATTTTTTCCAGAATTCAACATAATTTCTTAATTCTTCTGGAATGATAAGAACGGGATAAGGATATCGCATCACCACCATATTTACCCAGTTTGCTTTAAATTGACAAGAAAGGAGCATAATTATTTAGTAATTAACGGAAAAGGTTACATTTAACTAAATCAATCCCACTATATTGAATTTTGATATTTCTGAACGCCAAAAATTGCGATTTCAACAGATTTCCAAGGCAGCGGAGCACTTAAGAAAAGTAGATCCAATTGACAGATGGAGACAATGGTTTATTTTTCAAGGTACTGTTTATGAGGAATATTTACGAGGTATGCAAAGAAGATATCCAAGGTTAAGTGATAAAGAAATAATAGCTATGCATAAAAGGAGAGTGATGCAAAATAAAGGTAAATCCATTTATTGATTTTTACGAAAGATCAATCAAGTGTTTCCAAGAAGTAGAAATAAAATTTATAATTATCGGGGGTACAATCATGCCATAGTATGGAAATTTGAGAACTACTACAGATATTGATATTATGATACTTTCAGAAACTTTAAATGAAAATGTACTAGTAAAATTAATTTCATGTATGGAGAAAAATAAAATTTCAATAAGTTTGGAAGAGTTAAGAGAGATGCTAGAAAATAAGATCCATATAAGTGCATTTGATGAAAAGTCTTGGGTATATAGACTGGATCTAAAGACAATCCAAACAAATATTGATAAAATATCAATAGAAAATGTCAGATACGCTGATATTTACAATTAAAGAGTACCTATTGCATGTCCTGAGACAATGATTGCCATTAAAATTTCAGAAGGTTATCAGTCAGATAATGATTTGGAAGATATTATTTCGATAATTGAGAATAATGAAATTGATACAAACCTGTTGATTAAGGCTCTGGAAGTAGTTCATGGGAAAAATAATCTCTTGAATTTCTTAAAGAATTGTTATACAGAAAGGTGTAGTATTCTATTTTTAAACCTAAAAAGTATTTGATTAATTCCCATTTCTACTAGTTTAAACTTCAGATTTATTCTATCACTAGATCATCTGCATCATTGCAAGAGAGAATAAGTCATCCGACTGCAAGGAGGATCTTTTCCATGAACAGTAATACTAGGAATATGTATTAGCTGCAATGATCTAGGCCTACCCGTGAACGCCTGTTGCCGACCTGATCTTAATAGTCTCTGGATCAAGTAGTCATTTCGGTATAGAATACTCAATCCTGATTTACGGTTCTCAAGTATTACCTCTGTTAGATCATTGGATGGATTGTCTTTTGAGGTATACCATTCCATTGTGTCCATTGAGAGAGTATCATTTGAGTACCATGTACCTGTGGTGATCTCATCAGAGCTCTGCCAGTGAACAATAAATTCATCAGGATATTCTTCAATTTCATTTTCAACTTTCATTGAATTGACTACAGGATATTCAGTTGGATATTGGTCCACCTCAACACTTTCCTCTATCACAGGGAGATTTACTTTTTCACTTTCCCTTATAGGTTGTACGGTAGGCAATGCCTCAGCAATTATAGAAGCAGGTATCGGATCAACTACAACTCCCATCACAGGAGTATCTACCAATCTCGAGGGAGTATTGATATATTCCACATATTCAGCAGATCTCCCCATAGCACGCTTCACAGCCTGGTAGCATTTTCTTGATTCATTAATACTAATACCCTCAATTTTCTCAGTCAATGTAGATAGGTCCAGCTGTGGTTGATCTATCATGAGGGCAGAAAAGGCGATCACAAAATCCATGTGTTTGCTACCATTGAATAGGGAAGGGAACTGATCTAATTCTGTAATCCTTGATTGTGCCTTGAGTGATTGTAATTTGTTAATAACCCCCGTATCCTTCAACTCAAGAAGCAAATTGAGGGCGGAATTCTTCATATTATCGATTTTTCTATCGAGACTTCCGAACATGCTTGCCTCTTTAAGTGCCCCCTTGATCTTCATCAGGCCAGCTCTCTTGACACCAAATATTTGTAACAACTCGTCTTGGGTTGGGTACATGCCAAGGGAAATAGCCCTGTCCTGAACCATAACCAAGCACACCTTGCGAACCGTGATGGACTTGTATCCTGCACAAAGATTAGTCAGCTTATCAAGATCATACTGGATGATATGATCCTTGATTGGCCTATATTTCTCCGGAAGGTGCTGTAGGATGTCATATATCTTCCTACGCCTACTGGAGTCACTTCGATGCCTGGTTACCTGTTGTACCCTGTTTCTCATTGCATAACCACCAAGCTGGGTTGCGAGTTTGAGGTCCCTTTGTACATTTACATGGGAAAAACTTAGGGTGTTATGGGAGGAGTGAACGCGGTCATTTTCATCCCTAAAATAAGATTCAAGTGAATATTCTTGCTGGTCAAAGACCCTGGGATCACCGTACTCAAGTATACCCTCCAATTCCAATTCATTGAAGGGGTTCTCATAAGGTAGCCTCCGTCCCCTGAAACCACCGTTTTTATTGATGGTGTCGACTAGGATTCTTTTCTCGTCTAATGGTATGTCTTTTAGCATGTGAATACTATGCCCGGATTCTTTTATAAATGAATACAAAATTTTCCAGTATATCTATCCGCAGATTTTTTGGAAATCGCTTTACAGATTTTTCAATTATAACATCATGTAAGGAAGGTAGTATATCAAATTTAATTTCTTTTGAATCGGGTGTCCATAGTATAATAAAGGTTAATCAATAAGCTGAAAAACAAAATTCATTTTGTGTAAACTGAAGATAGGTTAAATTTAAATCCATTTAATTAATATTTGATGGTCACCGGTCCAACAGGGGTGAAGGTTGTCATCCTCTTGGGTCTCTTGCTTCCAGTTTTCACAGAATAGTTCCCTTCCCAAAGTTCCTCCTCACGGGAGTTGTAAATGTCCTCCTTCTCACCCAATTTGTAGGATTTACCCCCAACAAAGCCATTGAGTGCCACATGGGATTTGAGTAATCCTAGAATCAGTACAATCATCTGCTGGTCAGTCCAGTTCTCATTGACTGACGCCTGCTGAATGTAACAGAAGTTGGCCTTGCTTGCCTTGCCTGGAATACCTGCGCCAGAGTAATGCCCTTTGGTGAAACGCCCAATAACACTCACTTCTGGTAGTTCCTTGATGGCCCCCATATTCTCAACTGCCCAGATCTCGGAGTAGTTGGTTAGGAAATTGAGCTTGAACTTGTTACCCTTGGTCACCATCTCGGCAGCATTGATCAGATCGGCAAGGGCATAACTCGAGTGTACCTCGTGTCCGAAGTATCTCAGGTGAATATCCCTCTCGTCTGCTGTCTCGATGAATTTCTTACCAATTTCCTTGACAGCATCAAAGATGGCAGTCATCCTGTCCTTAGTTTTATAATTCCTAAGAGTATGAATTAAGAAAGATGCCTGTCTCCCTCCCAGTTTCTTGAATATAGCAGCAAAGCGTAGTGAGAAGGCTGCACCCTCCATGTAACCATCCATCATGTTATCTGACTGGATACCCGTGCGGTGTCCATCAAGTATCAG
>JAAFKL010000276.1 GCA_021399405.1 Candidatus Heimdallarchaeota archaeon
GTAATATGATCTTGGTATTGATGTGGGTAATTAGGATCCGGTAAATCACCAATAGCATCTTTGAGAGTCTTACTTCGCATTTTGGGGTTGTCTATCTTAAAATTTGATATGAGGACCCTGACTCTTTTTGAAGGTACTCCAAAATTTTCTGCATTGATAAATGTGAAATATGGTTTCCCTAATCCCACTCTTTGAATTTCTTCGGACAATAATGCTTCCCCATCTCCATCAAGTATTCCACGCACATTTTCCATTAGGAAAAACTCAGGTTCTAAATCACCGATCAATCTAATAGCATGAACCATCAATCGTCCAATTTCATCATCAAATAATCTCTCATAAGGATTGACAACACGTTTTTCATTTGCTAAAGTGAAAGGTTCACAAGGTGGAGAGGCTGTTACAACAGAGGGCTTAGAGTTAATTATCGATATAATTTTTTCTGAACGTAAATTTGAGATATCTGCAGAAAATGCCACTTTTTCAAAATTATGATTGTATGTTTCAATACAAGATTTTACCTGATCAATCGCAGCAAGAGATTTGAAACCTGCTTGATGGAATCCGCTACTTGAGCCACCTCCACCACAAAATAAATCAACTAATTCCATTTAATCAAGTACCATGAAAATTTTTCCATTATTGGTTTCAGTTTTGTAAATTTCAAGTGCTTCCGTTGCGGGTGGATTTTGAGCTTCTCCATCACTTAAATCAAAAACAGAAGTATGCAGCATGCACGTGACATAACCTTCTGCATAGTGACCTTTTGTCAAATCATAAGTTTTGTGAGTACAGATGCGAGATGCTAAAACAATTTGACCATCAACACTTGTGATCATCAATTGTAGTCCTTCTACATCTACAGATTTTATCTTTCCTTCTTCAGGAAAAGTTACATCACATATTTCTACAAGTTCTGGCATAATATCACTTTAATTTAATGAAGTCCATTTGTTATTTAGGAATTTTCTTGATACTTCAGAACTCTCTTCACTATTATATAAATTGAGAACATGCTCGAAGTATCCTTTTACTAGCATTTCACGAGCAGTGACTTTATCAATTCCCCTACTTTCCAGATAAAAGACTGTATTCTCATTTAATGGCTCGACTGATGCTGCATGTGCTGCTTTTACATCATTTTGAAGAATTGCCAATGATGGTATTGCACTAATCTTAGCCTTTCCAATTGTCATACCTTTTGAAGTTAACCAACTATCTGCATTTATTCCACTTTCATAAATGGTGATTAGACCTCGTAATATGGATTCAGATTTATCCGTCATAACCGCTCTAGAGTGGGTTTGTCCAATAGTATCTATGCCTACATGTTTTAATTCTGACTTTACATCAAATCTTTGCTTTATATTACCAAAATTGATGAATAGGTCATATCCTTCCGATCCACGACCTGTCAGATTGATTAGACTATTTTGTCTAGTCATCTGCCCGCCTTGAAGGTGTGACAATGATGTGAGCTTAGCATAATTCTGTAAACTAACAACTTTTGACATGATATGAACTACATTTTCACCCCAAGCTTGTACTTGTGAATGTTTCACATTAGAATTATCCTCTAGATAAAATGAGTTCATTGAGGAATAAACTTGATCTGTGTTATTTTCACTTTCTGGTGTATTACGAAATACTTCGAGTATTTCAATCTGAGAATTTTGTTCAAAATATCCAATGAACTCGTTGAATGAAGTAAAGGCTCCTTGTGTATTATAAACTTCTTTTATGATTGGTTTCTCAAGGATTACGCCTTTAGGGACGTAAAGTACTAATGTATTGATGGTGAAAGTTCTAGCTAGTAGCCCCAGTTTATCAAAGTTATCAGAAAAACTATCAATTTTATTTACAATTTTTTGCGCTAATTCTTCATCAGATTTTACTAATTCTTGGATAGAGGTAAATATTATACCTTTCTCTTTCATCTCATCAGTAAGTTTTATCTGAATTGACGAATCTAATTCAATTGAAGTGGGAACTCTTTCTTCCTCAGGAAATTCATTTGTTCTTTTAATTTCCCACATAGGAGTTAATTTTTCAGGATTTAACTTTCTAAAATTTGTGTATTTGTAGAAAAGTGTGTCTTGATCATAGGGTAAGTCAAGAAAACTCTCAAACGCTCTTTTTCTTCTTTCAAGAAGCCATTTCGGTTCACCTAACTTATTCGATAACAACTCAATATTTTCAGTTGTAGTATAATCCGTTTTAAACAAAGAAACATTACTCATAGGTTATATCCCGTAATCCAAGCAATCAGTGTTTTCTTTCCTTTTTAAAATAAGGATAAGTCACATAATAATTTTATCGTGATTCTTATCAAAAAGTCAGTTTTGATTATAATAAAATCAGACAGGAATAAAACATCAATTCTCGTCACTCATCATTAAATAAACTCATTCTACCACTTTAATATGAAACTAGTGATTCTAATTGGACCAATTGCAGTTGGAAAAATGTCTGTTGGTTTGGAATTATCGAAAATGACAGGTATGCCATTATTTCATAATCATGTCTCAATCGAGATGTTATTACCAATCTTCGAATGGGGTTCTAAACAATTTAACATTCTAAATAAAGAATTTCGCAGAAGAATTTTTGAAGAAGCTGCTAACAGCGACCTCCCTGGACTGATTTTTACATATGTTTGGGCTTTTGATGTTGAAGCAGATAAAGTTTACATTGATGATTTAATTAAAATATTTCATGAAGTAAATGCACCAGTTTATTTTGTAGAGCTTGAAGCAGAGATTAATATAAGGAGAGAACGAAATAGAACTCAATTGAGATTGCAAATGAAACCGTCAAAACGAGATATACAGGTGTCAGATAAACGAATGATGATTAATGAGAACAAGTATCAGTTAAATTCCAATGACGATTTTTTCTACAAAGAGAACTACATTAGAATTGACAATACTAATCTATCTCCTGCCGTAGTATCAAAAATGATTATTGATAAATTTGGATTTTAAATTAAAAAGTGGGCCTGCTGCGATTTGAACGCAGGATTTCCTCCATTCTCAAAGGTCTTCGTGAAGGAGGCGTTTGCTAATTAATGTACCACAATACAGTAATTCATAACCGGGCTAGACCACAGGCCCCACAAAAGATATTAATTCCTATACCAAATAATCTTATTCATTGAGATTGTGTAATAATGTATTGAGATAGCGTGAATTGATTAGATAAAATATTATTTGCGTAAATTAGAAAGTCTCTCTCTGTTTACATAAGCAGCAATGAGAACAATCACTGTGATTAAAAATAACCAGAATTCTATTACAGGTGCAGTTGTATCTTCAATTTCCTCTTTGTTGAGCGAGATACTGATTGTACTTGAAATTTCATTTCCCGCAAAATCTATTATGGTCAAAGTAACTATATATAGCCTATCAAGTTCTATATATCTGTAAGACAACTCATCCAAGCCATTTACTTGTATGCTGGTATCATCTCCCAAATCTAAAATTGCCAATCTAACTCCTGAAAGAGCATCGGTGTAATTAAAAGTAAATGTTACTCTACCTGAAGTAGTATCAATATTTGGATCATTTCCGGGTTGATCAAGAGTTACGGTCGGTAATGTCGCATCAATAACTACTGTATAAGTGTTATTTATTTGTATATCTTTATCTGTGATAGCAGTAAGGACAACATCATAGATCCCTTCATTTACAAAATCATGAACTAGGTTAAATGTCTCACCCGAAGTACTCACATTACCAGTTGCAACAATCGGTATGCTTTCATCACCCAAAGTTAAGTTGAAATCAGTAATCACACCTTTTACAACGGACGCATTTAGTGTGAAGTTAACTTTACTTTCTATGGAATAAAATGTTTCATCTACTTGTATTGAGCGAGTGTCATTTGAAGATAAACTTGAAGTAATTGATGGAGTTCCATCTTCAATTTTAACTGATTTAAAATCGACTCTTTCTATATATCGGACTTTACTATCTACTGCATCGGTTACGTATGCATATGATTTCCATTCCAAAGTGGTACCTATTGAAAACTCTCCAAGATTAATTGTCTGTGTATAATCTGTTGCAGCGGAATCGGTGAAGTTTATATTGGTATAATCTCCGAAAGAATTTGTACGATAAGCAATTCCATATCGATCAACACCTTTTGAATTATTGGCAACCAGGTTAATTAATACTTCTTCTTCTTGGATGTAAAATTCATCTTCACTTTCCGTTACCCAATAATTACTGGTCGTAATGAAGTTGAAAGGTGCATTTAATGATTCACGACTTGCATCTGCCACTGTATTACTAACCGTATCATAAACTGCTGCAAAATAAGTAATATAATCCTCTGTCATATTGAATTCTGCTTTGTAAATTGATACATTGACAAATTGGATTTCATTTGATAAATCATAGGGAAGAGTGATGTTAACTAGTTCAGTCTCAGCAGACACCCAATCCATTACAATTGATTCATTTACATTTCCAGCAAGTGATAATGTGTAATTGGAAGCTGGTACATCAAGATATAATCGTACGGTAGTATTTTCATTACCATTCACCACTTTGTATTGTACAGTTACATTATCATAGATTCCCACTTCATGAATAGCACCTTCACCTAATGTATCATTTCTTTCTCGTGTTGCTGATATCTCTACAGAACCGGTAGTTGTGTTAGAAACGCTAACTAAAATTGGTCTTGAAAATGCTCCATTAAGAGTATCAATTTGGGATAACGAAATTGATTCATCACTTTCAGTGTTCAAATAATTCAACGTGGGTGTGGCTTGATTACCCTCAACTTGAAATTGGACGGGTATCATTAACAATGCCATAATAATAAGAATTTGTGCTATTCTCTTCATTTAATCGATCTCCATTCATTTTGAATGCTAGATAATGTGATCTATCAGTTTTTAGCACGAATTTAATCATTTAAATAATGCGTAATGTGACAGAAATATCATGATGTGTTTTGTTCATATTCAACATACAGTAGTTTTACTTAACTTAATCAATTTTAACAATTCCTGCTGCACATCTTAGCCATCCTATATAGACTGCACCCGGTATAGCTCTATCGACAACTTGGGTTTGATCTTTGGATAAATCTCCAAGTTTCATTATTTCGTTTAAGGAACCACTAAAAGTATAATTGTAAGTTGGGCCCAGACATTCACCATTTTTCCATAATTCCGTTTCATTTGCATGGATGACAAATTTAGGATTATTTGCCATCCCCCCAATATAACCATGCCCCCCTCGAACAAGGATGGATAATGTATTTTTTTCGATAAAATTTTCCCCTTTCCCAACGCCCCCTGTCATCACAAGATTTGAGATTGATCTCGTGACTGGGAATTCATAAGATCTTGATAGTGGTTGAAACCAAGCAATTCTGTACCCATTCCCCCCTTTACCTGTTGGAGATGAAGAAATGGTATGTAAAGAGTTGACAAAATCTCCTTTTTCAATTAACTTTGTTGATTTTGTTAGGTTTCCCTCATCATCAAATAAAATTGATGCATATCCTTCATCGCGTAATGGGTCGTCATAGAGATAAATATTATCCTTCCACATATTTTTAATTATGCGTGGAGAATGCGAAATAAGTGGTTTTGATCGAAATGCAATTATTTTTCCAATAATCTGTGGATGAAATATTACTGACACATTGTCTAGATTTGCGGATACCAGTTTTTTCGTCCGATGTTCAAGTATTGTTTCGAATTCTCTTCTTATTTGCTTTTTATCAAAATTTAAATTTCGTCTATACCTCTCTCTAGATATTCCCTGAATAAATCCGTCATATTGGAATTTTATATCATGATTTACATGAGTTTTGAGAGATATACTTGAAATTCCTTTAGAGCCAGTATTTGTAAGATACCTACTTTCCCGTTCCAAATTTAAATTAATATTCTGTTCTGTTACATCGAATTTCTCTAATTCAAACCTTAATTCCTCTATTTTTTCTGCAGCAGTTTCTTCTCTAAAATTAATCGATTTTGAATTATCACCTGGAACTGATGACATTCTTGGGGGTTTAAGAGTGAGGAATTTTAACTGATCTTCACTTTTTTGAGTTGATTTTGGCTCCTTTAAATCTGCTAATCTATGAAGTGAAGATATACCTAATGATAATTCAAATAGCTTTTTCTTTGGTGAAAGAGCCCGAAGCGCAATTCCAGTCTTTCTATTTTTCTTTAGGGTAAATTTACCCTTTTCACTTTTCCGATTTTGGTAATTTATGTCAATTTTTTCAATAACCTGATAAAATAACTCGTAAGATGTGATCCATTGATGTTTTTGCAATAATCTATTCATTTCATCAATTAGGGTATAATCAATAATTTCATCAATTTCTGACATACTCAATCCCTCAGTAAACTGCAATTTTATTCAATGTGAGCTGTGGCATTAATGATCCGACAAACACTAAACTATCATTTTTTAGACAGATCGTGGGAATCATCTCTGGTCTAGATCCAATAGACGACAACTCATTCAAAGTTGTTAAAGCATTCCCAGTTAAAGTAACTGGACCTAGAACATTTTGGATTTCCCCATTCTTAATTTCATAAGTTATTTGACTCTCAATTGAAAACTCTCCTGTATAAATTGACGTACTAGCAACTAAGCTTGGCCCGATAAATAAACCAGTACCTACCTCCTCAATTAGTTCTTGAGTGGAATTATCTCCAGGTTCAATATATATGTTAGATTGTCGAGGTTCAGGTGGGGATAAATAAGTGGTTGCGCGGGCGTTCCCTGTGCTTAATTCACCCATATGCTTAGCTGTCTCTTTATTATGTAAATAACTTGAAAGAATTCCTTCATCAACTAGAAGTGTTCCTTGAGTTTTTATTCCTTCGTCATCATATTCACCCCAGCCTACACTTCTAATATGTGGATCATCAACAATTGTGAGATTTGATGAACTAACTTTGAATCCAATCTTATCTGTAAGAAATGAGTTTTTAGAAATTATTTGATCTGCTTCACATCCATGTCCAATGGTTTCATGTATTAGACTGTAAACCGCATCTTCACTTAAAACTACCTTATAATCTCCCCTAATTGGTTTTGGAGCTGCTTTCAATTTTTCCAATTCACTTGCTAGTTTAGAAGTTTTAGCTTCAACTATATCCCACTTTAAATCCTCTTTATTGATTCCTCCGATGATTTCATTTCGTTTCAACGGTTTTGAGAGATTCTTTGATTCAGCACTCAACGACAAAAGTGAATACATATATTCTTGTTGAATATCGACTGATTCTGTCGATTGAAATCTCTTCTGAAGGAAATACACTTCAATATCAACCGAAAACTTCATTGAACTCTTGTAAGTAGAAACTAAGTCGTTAATGTCATTAAGATAGTTGTCTATCTCTTCTCTATAATTAGATGTCCAAATATTATTTTTAGATATGTCGATTTTCAATTTATCAACATGATTTATTTCATCTGCTTCTCGATCAATTTGATCTTGATGGTTATCTTGTTTTTCAGGTTTAGATCGTTTACGGAGTTGAAGTGTTAGATTAGATAATTCTTCTCCAATTTCATCTAATCCGTTAGAAGAGTGGAAACCACTCACACCATCAACAGTTAATTGAAATCCTGAACCACGATCGTATATTTCATTGAAATAGTAATTGTCTGATTGATTAATTCCAGCCTTCACCATCAATTTTGAAACATATAATGAACTGGCGAAATCAACTTTTCTACGTTGTAACAGTGATAACAAAGGTAAATGATCAAAAGGATCTGGATGAAAACTAACTTTAACCACCAATAGGATTGATAATTTAACTATCACGTTTATTCTTATTAAGAAATCGATTTCAAAGCCTCATATTCTTTTGAAATTAATAAAATTAACAAAATTATTCTATCCGACTACTTCACAGATGTATATTTTTAGAAATTATTGTTTATTACATTATATAATTAGTTACCACTGTTGTGGTCAATGATACGGAACCAATTTATATTGCCCGAATACAGCTTTATATGTGAGCTTTATTGATGAGGCCGTTGAGAAACTCAAAGAAATTGGGTGGTCTGAGTATGAATCCAAAACATATTCTGCCTTAGTATCCTTGGGAAGAACAACAGCCAGTCAAATCGCAAAAGTCAGTCAGGTTCCTCCAAACCGAGTGTACCAGATTTTAGATAAATTAAAAGAGAAAAACTATGTTGAAGATGTTCAACCAACTAGGGGGGGTCCAAGAACCTTTAGTCCAAAAGATCCGCAAGCCCTTTTTGGAGAAATTAAAATAGAATTCACCGCTAAAATTGATAGTGCTCAGTTTGAATTGGAGAAATTGAAAGAGAGAGTTGATGAAAAACCAAATTTATCCACCTTCACAATAGTAGGGAGAAAAGAATTAAACAATTATCTGAAAGATGCAATCAATAGAGCTTCTTCCTCCATATATTTGGCAGTAGATACTCTTGTTGAGTTAAAATATGCAGATATTATACCATTATTAAAATCCAAGGCTTCAATTGATGAATTCAATTTAAAACTGCTTACAATGCCCAGAGGGATAGATAATGTATATGAGAAAGAGATTGCTGATGAATTAATTAAATTAGAATTAAATGTCGCAGAAGATCCGTTCGGAACAATCTTACTCGTAGTAGATGATGAAACATCAATTTTCATCAATTATGGGGTACATGACGATATAAAGGATATTCTAAGTCGTAATCTCTCATCTGACCAACTCGATAAAGTATATTTGGAAAGAGAGAAAAATTATGTTGGGTTCTTTATACTTGATGAAAAGATCGCTAGTTTGTACACTCAGATTTTTAACAATGCTTGGGATGGATCGCAGTCTTATGAAACCTATAATGAAGAAGAAGAGAGAAGGTTAGGGTCGAGCTCCTCCTAATGTAGCAACAAAAGTTACAGTCGCTGTCAAATCTGCTGTGACTCCAGGGTTAATAGTTTCGGTCTTATTATGTAGAGATTTATCAAGTTCATAAGTTAATATTCTCCCTTTAGAGGTAAGAAATCCACCATTTTCCATAATGTTCTTTGCTTTTTGCATTACCTTGAATGCTTGATCGCGACCGTGTTTTCGAAATACCAAAGAATCGGGGTTTAAGCTAAGTAAAGTCACATAGGTATGTGTAATTGCATCCACCATTGTGGCCCCTTCGTTAATTGCCTCATCAAAGGCATTTATACCATAACTAAATCCTATTTCATAATTATTGCTAAGTTCTTGAAATAACAGATTTTGTTTTTTGTACAGAGAGTAGAAATCAAGTAGATTTATCTCATTTTCAAGCAATTGTGAAATACTTTCAGGTAATGAAATCCCAATAGATCTAGACATTGGATAAATTTCTGATTTCAGATCATACAAGATTGAGAATATATTTACAGTATCTTCTGGTGTAGTATTTTCTAAAAAATTATTTGCAATTTTCGGTAATTTCGAAAGATCTATTTTATCATATTCACCATCAGTCTCAGAAATTAAGTGTCCGGCTGCAAGGGCAATTGGTGAGAACAGAAACAACATTCCTAAATTTGTTATTCCACCTTTGTGCCACTTTACATTGTCTTTTGCGGCTTCGGCAATAATCCAACCTATATCTACCTCATCTATATCCAGTACTTCACGTTCGACAAGTACACCGCGAGTGGCTAATTCAAACATTGGATTATTTAGTGCAACTGCGCTAGATATGTAGTGTTCCATTTTGTCATTTTTGAAGTCATGATAGCGATGTACATTTCCTGGTTTTACAGGAGATGCAACCTGTGTGGCACCTGCAAGGATTGCATTTAGAGCAATATAGTTTGATATACCTTTTACAGAAAGTGATTTTATTTTATCTGCACTACCTGGTAAACTGAAATTACTGTTCACTGGTGGATCTGAAATATAATCACCTAGGTCAACTCAAGTTGATAATTCTTTAAGTGTTAATCTTGGAACATTCATTATTTCATAAATCATGCAATCAAATCATATGATTGTAGTTGTTTTCTGAGCAATTCAGTATTTGGAACCCCAATAGTTTGCAAATTCTTCATTGCAATATTATGCGCATGATTTAAACAATCATTGAAAGGATGTTTTGAATATAATGCTGCAATCATTGCTAAGAAGATATCACCAGATCCAGTTGGGTCAATCACATTATTTGTTTTTTTCACGTCTAAATAATATGATTTGCTCTTCGTGAGTACTTGCAATTTATTACCACTATTCGTGATCACTAAATATGAGTTATTGGGGTTGATTAAATCCTTTATTTGTTCTATCTCTGATTTGGAAGTTTTAATCACATCAAACAAACTTAACAAATTGTTAAATTCATTAATATCTAAATTTTCGTGAACCAGACCGTTATCATCAAACTTTCTTACAATTCCTTGAATATCAAAAAATGAATAATCTCCTAATTTCAGTAATGTTAGTATAACGTCATGGCTGAATTCTGATGCAATAGGTGAAATTATTACAATGTCATAATGATCATCTAATTGGGAAAGATCATTATGAGTAATTTCATTGGCTTTAAATTTTAATATTAATTCTCTGTCATCATCAATGGCTTTAATCTTGTTAATTTGATTGAATTGGTAGGTTGTAGTATACTGTGAATTTATTACAATGAAATTTACTAGAGGGTAAATGCTTCTTAATTCTACTTCTTCTTGAGCAAATGCAGTTAATACATCAATTTCAAATCCAAAAGCTTCCAATACTGGGATTTGATACAATGGGGGTCCACCCAATAATTTCTGACCTCCTCTTATATCTAGTGATATATGGCCTGCAAGGAGTGCCCTCATAATTTAACCTCTACTCTCAAATGGTTCTGCTTCGCTGGCTGACATTCTAATTGCATAATCATTTAGATCAATTGCTTTTGTTTCTGCTCGTGAAATGAATCCAGAAGACAGTATCCTAGTATTGATAATTTGGGCTTCAGTTCTGCTTTTTGGATAAAATCGAATTGTTCCCCCTGCTTTTTCATAATGTGGCCATAACTGCTTTATTTCTCTATCAGAAAGTTTACGCTTTGGTATTGTTGTAATTTCATAGGCATATGGAAGCGATTCAAGTAGATCCTTAATATTTATTAATTGATGTACTCTTCCACCTCTCATGAGTACAAGGACCTTATCGCATAATCGATCAATTACAGAAGAGTTATGATCGACTAATATTTTGGTTTTCCTACTCATTTCAGAATCAAGGAAATTTATTACTTCCTCTCTTCGGTTCACATCCAATCCAGTAGTAACCTCGTCTAAAAACAATATTTCAGCATCTTTCATGAATCCAATTGCCAAACGAGTGATCGCCTTTTGACCTTCAGAGAAAGTCTCAGTTCTCTCCTCTAATTTTGAGATCAAATTCATAGCTTCGAGAAATTTTAATGCCCCCTCTAATTCAGAATTTTGAACTTTAGCAAAGAACTTCAAATTCTCCTCCAAGGTGAGTTTACGTTGAAAATCGAGTCCAGGTGAAATAAATGAAATTTTTTCTCTTATCAATGGAGCATCACGAACTAAATCCATGTCTAAGACTCTATTTACTCCTCCATCGGGCAAATAAAGAGTTGCCAACACCTTCAAAAGTGTAGTTTTTCCAGAACCATTTTCTCCAGTAACTGCGACAGATGCACCTTGTGGTATATTGAAAGTAATGTCACTTAATATTGTTGTACCTTCTCGATTACCAGGGCTTCTGAATATTTTTTTTAGATGTTCAACTTCTATTGCATATTTTTGAGCCATATCATCACCTA
>JAAFKL010000277.1 GCA_021399405.1 Candidatus Heimdallarchaeota archaeon
CCATATCATACAATCATTCCTGCTATGGCAACTAAAGACAACCAACTATATGCTTCTTTTGGTGTTATGGGAGGGTTTATGCAGCCCCAAGGGCATGTACAGGTATTATTAAATTTAGTAGAACATAATATGAATCCACAAGAGGCTCTAGATCATCCTAGATTCTGTATAACAGATGGAAAAGCAAGTGGTCGAGTGGCGTTAGAAGAAGGAATTCCTTTGAATGTAATGAGTGAACTTGGAAATATGGGACATTCAGTTCTTCCTTCAAGTGGGCATAATCGAGGTATCTTCGGAAGGGGGCAAATAATTTTACGAAACCCAGATACTGGAGTTCTATCTGCAGGATCTGATCCACGGGCAGATGGTATGGCTATTGCTTGGTAAATATTGATTAATTAATAAAAAATCAATTTCGGCTACCAAGCTAAATAATGCAATGTAAGCCATCGATCGAAATCGAACGATCGGCCGCTGGAGATCACAAAAGAGATGGTTCTTATTTCAAAGGGGGCTATAGTTGATATCTTTATATAAATAAACCACGATTCTGATGGAAGAATAGCCATTTTAATTTTCCGTACCAACAGTTGAATCTTACATCGACGCAGGCTGAAATATGTTATCCGAAATGGCGGTTGTATATAAAAAAAAAATCAGTGGTAAATTTCGAATAATATTTCCTTGTCAATTAATTTCAATCCTACAATTTTCTTTTCGTCCAAATCTGTCATCACCTCTATACATTCGTCTGGGAGCGTTACACGATAGCTTCCATCATGGTTGTCAATTAATGAACGGGTGTAACTTTTCAAGAGGAAAAAATCAATTCTATTTTTATCAAGGAGTCTGATTTCCACCCTTTCCCGATTATCGTTTAGAGAAAGAGAAATAATCGAATCTCGTAATTTATCTTCTTCAAACATCATGATTAATCTTTTAGGTACAGTAAATCGTGTGAATTGCGAATATTTATTTTTCATCAAATGGAGTTTTCTAATAAAGTGGACAGAGGGTTTCCTTTTATTACCTTCTATCGAATTATTGATAGAGGGAAACGCATCATGGTTCTCTGTCATATTAATTAATAGTAATAATTCTTATTTAAATAAAATAAAATAATTCTTAAGAAGAGATTAAAATTTCATCCATAATTAGATCAATACTTATTGTGATTTTCTCCTTGATAACAGCCTAATAAACAATGAATAGCTGAATAAGGATAAGAAAATAGCAATGATGTTAATTGGAAGTCCTAAATTTTCTGATTCATTATTATCCGTTTCACTATTATCTTTATTTGTGGTTGGTGTATCGCTTGTGATGGTTTCTGAGGAACTCAATTCTGAAGGAAGGTCACTAGATGATGTAACCTTATCAGCAGAACAAATATCACTTGCCAGATAATTCTGTTGGTGTTGATTTCCATCCGTTGTGATAGTAATGTTGAAGGAAACATCTGAATTTACCTTAACGCTAAACTCGAACAACCGGTTGATGGAATCTGAGATCTTGGAAGCTACTATCTCGGTGAATGATTTCTCATATACCCAAGTCACTTCCTGAGAATTTCTGCTGTATATATCCAACAATATCACAATATCAGAAATCACATTCACATAATCTAAATCCACAGTTAATTGAGAAACTGTTGGACATCGATTTATTTCAATGAAGTTTTCCGAATAACTGAGATTAATGGTGACAAAACTATCATGATATTTGCCCATAGTGGGAAATTCAGCATTACTAGCAACATTTACAGTTCCTGCATCAATAGACCACCTGAACTCATAATCGCCACCAGATACAACAAAATCTTCGATTTCTTTAGAGTAGGTGCCGTTTTTACCATAAAATTCCAAGATATATTGCCTCACTAATTTAGGTGCACCTGCCTCAAGAATACTAACCATAAGTGTAACAGTGATATTGTCCTCTAATTCGTATAATTCGAAAAGAAATTCCAATAAAAAAGTGTCATCACCTACCACAGAATCATTATCATAAGTAGAAAAATTGAAAGTATATGCAAATTCAGGGGGAGAAGTATCCTCAGAAATATCCAACCAAGGTAAAGTGACCTTAGCATAATTCTTCAGCAAGGTCGAAGTTGGGTTGAATAGTATTTCAATCTCGTAATCGCCTGTATTTTGTGCATGATGCTCAACAAACATCTGCCTATTGTTGTCGAGATCGTTGATTTGTTGAGAATCCTGGAAAGTCCACTCCCAAACAAAATCAGCAAATATGGCGTTGTAATATCTAACATACACCACAACCGAAATTGAGGGAGAGATGTTAGTGGTGTTATAATCTATTAGAAGAGTGAAGGAATCGGTTTGTCCATCATGATCGTGATCATAACTGTTGAAATCAGTGGTATACTCTATAGATCCCACACCAAACTGGTCGAAATTCCCGATCGATATTACATCTTCGAGTACTAAACTTGGATTGGATCTATCAAATCCCCAACGAGCCGATACTTGTAGTTTAAGTAAGCCTGAAGTGGCTGCATGGTGTGTAATTGTCCAATTGTAGGTACCTACACCTTCCCAACGATGGTTATTCCGTAACTCTCCAAAGGAACTACTTTATTGTCTGTAATGTTCAGCTCGAAATAAATATCCCCGACACGGTTGTAGGTGAAATTCATGTTCGTGGTAATGGTATCATCCCAGCCATCTCCGTCGTCATCAGAATAAATTAAATCGTAGTCATAGGAGACTGTTTCAGTCTGATTTGGTAACATAATAATCCGATCTTGGATCTGATTTGCACTTCCTAATATCATGATTGATCCTGAAAGACCAATTAACAATATAGGAATTAGCAACAAATGTAGTGTTTTCATATTAACTGAAATACTAGTATTGTAGATGTTATATAAATAAGTTATTTTTTATTGGAACATTTGAAATTTTTTAATCAGTTAAACAATTGTCAATAAATGATCTAGAAATGTATTCATTTGATATATTTCAGATCCTCTGACTTCGTTGAAATAGTATGCGTAAAGTTTCATTAAACAACCTATCTTCTAGATAAAAGATTCTTAAAATAAAAAAAATAGTCTGATGATTCTCTCAGAATCTCAGTTATTTATAAACCATAATACAAAAATGCAAATATCAACGCCTAGAAGGTCTCAATCCATGTTATCACTGAAAAAACCGACCCCAGTAATGATGATGCCAGGATATCATCTTGATGAAAGAA
>JAAFKL010000278.1 GCA_021399405.1 Candidatus Heimdallarchaeota archaeon
CTTGGGAAAATATCAAAGGGAATTAACTTTATACTTAAAAGCAAAAATATTAATGAGAAAGTCGTAGTTTATTGGATTTATTCTCTTTGGTGAAAAAATTCATAAAGTCAAAATGGTGTATAAATGAGCGATGTTGAAATAGTTACGGTTAATGGTAAGACCTTAGATGAAGTAATTAAAGAATTGCAAGATAAATTTAGTTTAGTTGGAAGAGAATTGGAGCTAAAATTGTGTCTCGCAGCCAAACTAGCAGATAAACATCTTCTATTAGAAGGTGACGTAGGTGTAGGTAAAACAACCATTGCACACGCAATTGCTAAATATTTTTCTCTTAATTTAGAAAGAGTTGATGGAGATGATCGTTACAGCGCCTCGCGACTAGTCGGACATTTTGATCCACCTATGGTTGTAGCAGGTGGTTATAACTGGGACTCATTCGTTTCTGGACCACTTGTGAGTGCAATGAAAAATGGGTCAATTCTATTTTTAAATGAATTAAACAGAATGCCTGAAGGGACTCAAAATGTCCTTTTAGTTGCAATGGATGAGGGAATGATAATGGTGCCTAAACTAGGGCAAATAAATGCAAAAGAAGGATTTTTGATAATTAGTGCTATGAATCCTCAAGAATTTGTAGCAACCACACCTTTATCTGAGGCTCTTAAAGATCGTTTTGCTTGGGTAAGACTAGAATATCAGTCAGAAGAAGAGGAGAGAGCAATTGTAAAAATTAGATCAAATGTAGAAGATGATCAAGTAGTTAATGTAACAGTTGCTGTAACTCGTCGTACAAGAGAATGGGCTGATTTGCGAAGAGGAAGTTCGATACGTGGAGCGATTGACTTTGCAAGTATTATTCAATATCTGGATAAAACAATCCCTGAATCATGGATGGAAGCTGGTATCATGGCTTTGGCTACTAAAGTTGAGGTCGAAGATGGAGTTGATAGAAGGATCGAAGAAGTTCTTCGGGTAATTATCAACCAAGTCCTGTCTGAACAGGATTTTTTCTAGGAAGGGAGATCCCAGGATCTTCCGAAATACCTGAAGATCTCCTAAACCAAATATCCTCGATGCGAGGAAAATTCGACAAGGATAAGATACTTGAAGCTGAAATTATTACAGGTAGGAGGACCTCAAAGAAATATCATAATTTATCAAAAGGTATGGATTTCATGCAAGTGAAAAAACATACCGAAACTGCAGTTCAAGTAGATAATATGCCCGCAATCCAAGGGTTAGCAATGAGTAACCAAATGGCGGTTTCTGATGCTCTATCTTCTCAAGAAGGATTCCAAATGTTATCAAGACGAGCAGCCTCTGGAGATAATAACGCCCCTAATCTATTTTTCATGCTCAGAGGAACGCTATCAGAACAAACTAAACCAATTTTTCGAAGACTGGCGAGAAAAAGTATTATGAAAGTATCTCGTGGAATTACAGGTAGAGGTTTACGCGGTGGGATCTTGGTTCAAACAGAATACACTCCTGATTCGATGGATTTTGATGATGAGTTAACTTTGGAAAATTACCTGGAAAAGGGAATTCTGACTTATGAAGATATAATTGCAATTGAACGGCGTGAAAAGAATAAATCTGGGGTATTAATTTTTGATACTTCTGGATCACTTTATGGTGGTAAATTTGTTACAGCCGCATTAGCAGTAGCTGTAATGGCATATCATTTAGAACATGATAATTTTGCCATTATTCTTTTCAACACAAAATCATACATAGTAAAAAGGGCGAATGAAAAAGTTAACATTAATGAATTAGTTAACAGAATTCTTGATGCTGAAAGTGCAGGTTATACAAATATTAGTGAAGCTCTCGCTATGGGTGGTGTAGAACTAAATAAAATGAGAGGGTACAACAAATTTGCAATTTTAGTTACTGATGGTGTATTTAACAAAGGGGGAGATCCTAGAAGAGAATTATTCCGATTTCCAAAACTCCATATTTTGGGATTACCATCAAATCATGATTGGGGTAGAAGATTATCCATGGATATGGCAAGAAAGACAGGTGGTAGGTTTGCCATGGTTAGTTCTCACGAGGATGTTCCTAAGGCATTGATTAATCTTTTACGTCATACTTAACAATTGAGATAAATAATACTTTGACCATAAACGATGGAAAAATAAGAGTAAGAAGACCTAATAATATAAATGTTTACGGTAAACAAAAAATAATGAAACAATGAATTCGATAGGAATAATTGGTATGGCGGTTATGGGTCAGAATTTAGCCTTGAATGTTGCAGATAATGATTATAAAGTAGCCATCTTCAATCGAACACCAGAAAAAACTGAAGAATTTGTAAAAAACATAAAACATGAGAACATTACTCCATACTATGATATTAGTGATTTCATCAATTCTTTATCCTCCCCACGTAAAATACTATTAATGATTAAATCTGGGGCACCTGTTGATAAGCAAATTGCAGATATATTGGAATTGCTAAATGAAGGAGATATAATTATTGATGGTGGAAACTCGAATTTTAAAGATACACAACGACGTGTCTTTGAATTGAATTTACAAAATATAGAATTTATTGGTGCAGGTATATCTGGTGGAGAAACTGGAGCGAGATATGGTCCTTCTATTATGCCGGGTGGATCAAATGCAGGTTGGAATCATGTTCAAGAAATTTTATTAGCTGTCTCAGCTAGAGCTGAGGATGGTACCCCTTGTTGTGCTTGGTTGGGACCCGATGGAGCAGGTCACTTTGTGAAAACAGTTCATAATGGAATTGAATATGGCGACATGCAATTGATTGGTGAAGTTTATCATATTATGAAAGATACCTTAAAGATGCCATTAAATGAAATTGCAACAGTTTTCAGTAAATGGAATGAAGGGAAATTAAATTCATATTTAATTGAGATAACTTCACAAATTTTACGGAAAAAAGATGTACTAACTGGTGATAATTTACTTTCAAAAGTGTTAGATGTTGCAAAACAAAAGGGAACAGGCAGATGGACTGTTGATGCAGCCATGGATTTCGGAGAACCTGTCTCTTTGATTTCTCAAGCTGTATTTCAACGAATTCTATCCTCCCATAACGATTTAAGAAAATCTGCTGTTAAGAATTTTGAATCAAAAACATCTACACTGAATGTTGATAAAAATGATATAATAAATAAATTGGAGAATGCCTTATACCTATCTAAAATAATATCCTATGTACAGGGATTTCAATTGTTGAAAGCTGGTTCTGCACTAAATAAATGGGATTTGTCACTTCAAACAATTGCATCAATCTGGAGAAATGGGTGTATAATCCGATCTGCTTTTCTAGATGAAATTACAAAAGCATATGAGAATAATCCTTCAATTGAAAGTTTCATGTTTGCAACTTATTTTCAAGAAACTATCAGTCAAGGTATAGATGATTTAAGAGAGATGACCTCGTATGCTATCAAACAACGAATTCCAGTTCCTGGATTGTCAGCAGCTATTTCTTACTTCGATTCAATAACAAGTAGTAATTTGCCAACAAATTTAATTCAGGCGCAAAGAGATTATTTTGGTGCACACGGTTATAGACGAATAGATACAGGTGAAGAAACACATCACACGGATTGGAATTCAAATTAGATTGGATTCCATTTACAACCATCTGATTCGATAAATTTATTAGTAGATTTTGGACCTTGGGTCCCAGCTGGGTAAAAATGGAGATCAGAAGGAAATTCATTATCCATAAAGTTCAAGTTTTTATTTTCCCAATTTTCAATTATCGGGTCAACAATTTTCCACATTTCTTGGATCTCCTCAAAACTAAGAAACAATGTCCAATCTCCGTTCATTGCGTCAACTAGTAATCTTTCGTATGCTTTCGGCTCTTTTATATCTGGATTGACAGATAAGTGCAGATTCGAAGGCTCTACATCTTTAAGTAAACCAGTAGGTTTCCAACCTATTGTTAAATCAATGCCTGCACTTGGTTGTAATTGTAATCTGATTACATTTGGTATTGGTGCTTCTTTTGTTAAGGTTTTAGGGATAGGTAAATCGTCCAGTTGTTTTAATTGAATAAACACTTCACTTTTTCGCTGAGGCATTCGTTTACCTGTTCTTAAGTAAAATGGGACTCCTTTCCATCTTACATTATCGATGTACAGTTTAAGTGCAGCATAGGTTTCAACTCTTGAGTACTCACTTATACCTTCTTCTTGGACGTATTTACGAACTAATTCGGAATTAACAACACCATCAATATATTGACCCCTAACTGAATGGTTTCCTGCTTCTTGTTTAGAATATTTTCTAATTGAACGAAGCAATTTTAGTTTTTCATATCTAATCATTTCAGGATTCAAAGATTCAGGGTGTTCCATTGTAACAAAGGCAAGAATTTGCAATAAGTGTGATTGAATCATATCCCTAACAGCTCCAGTCTGCTCAAAAAAGCCAACACGCCCTTCAACACCAATAGTTTCAGCAGATGTTATTTGAATTTGTTCAATATAATCTCTATTCCACATGGGTTGAAACATCAAATTTGACATTCTGAAAATCAATATGTTCTGAACTGACTCCTTTCCCAAAAAGTGATCAATATTAAAAATTTGTTTCTTTGCAAAATGTTTCGATATTTCAGTATACAATAAATTTGCACTCTGAAGGTTTAAACCAAATGGTTTTTCAACAATTAATCTGGTCCATGCTCCAATCGCCTCTGAACTCAAACCTGATGTTGCCGAATTTTCTATAATCACCGTGAAATGAGATGGAGACGTAGCTAAATAAATTAGTTTGTTTGCAGGGGCTTTCCACTCTCGCTCTTTATTCTCTATGATTTTTCCGATCTGATTGAATGTTTCAAGATTGTTGAAATCGTTCTTTATTGAAACAATTTTAGAGGCCAGAGGTTTCCAATATCGACCTTCCATACGGTGTGAACAATATTGACGGACTCTATTTTGCATATGGTTAATAAATTCCTGACCCTCTAAAATACGTCTGCCAATACCAATTAATAGGAAATTTGTTGGTAGTAGCATTTCTCGTGCCAAATGATACAAAGCGGGCATAAGCTTTCTTCGAGTAAGATCGCCTGAAGCTCCAAATACGATAAGAATAGTGTTTTGTGGAATTTCACTTATTTGATATCCTACCTCAGATTCAGAGCTCATATAAGGTCACATAGATCAGCAATCATTGAAGTTTTTTTTAGTTGCTGATTATGAAGATATGTTTTGTACTCTATTCAATTATGTTCATTACTTTATTTGTCATATTTATAAATTGTACATAGTGGATATAACTTCATTTTTACCTGTTAGCTCATTTTTTTTTAACCAAATACTAGATAATGTGAAGATCACTGGTTTAGTCTTGAGTCAAAAAATTATGGAACAATTCAATCAAATGGAGATTTACAAAATGCTGGATGATTTAGATATTAATCGTATTAGTTATGAAAAATATGAAAATATATCAATTTACGTAGTTTCCAAATATGAAAATGATCAAATTTGGCTAGTGAAATTCGGTTCGAGAACAATAATCATGTTTTCCTATGAATATTAGTATCTTTGAAAAAAAGACAAAATAGTTGAATCGTACGAGAGACCATGTCATAATTATTAAAAAAAGATGGAAAATAAATTGATTGGATCAATTTGAGTTCCGAAGAAATAAGCGAAACTAAGTTAACGAGCAAACCAGATGATGATTTAGCTTTTTCAAGAATTAAAGAAGAAATTGAAACTAAAGCAAAGGCAACTGCAGAGGCCGTAATTAAGAAAGCAAATGAAGAAGCATCAGATATTCTGAAAACCTCGAAAGATGAAGCGACTAAAGGAAAAAATGAAATCTTAGCTAAGTCGGAGAGGGAAGCTCATAATATCAAAGTTCAAGATATTTCAAGGAAAAAATTAGCATTGAAAATGGACTATTTGGAAACAAGGGAGCAAGTATTTGAGGAAATTTTTGTTGAAGCACGATCAAAAATCCAAAGTTTCACATCTACTGAGGATTATAAGAAATATCTAATTAATTTATTGAAAATCAGTGGTAATAGCATTGGTGGTGGTAAGCTTGATTTGTTTCTTAGAAAGGAGGATAAAGCAGTATTTTCCAAAACTGTACTATCCGAACTTGAATCCAATATAACAAAATTTACTGGAGAAAGTACCGAAATTTCTATTGCAAAAGACGAATTGAAATCATTAGGAGGTTTGAAACTGGTCAGAATTGACTCTAAATTATTTATTGATAATTCTTTTGAAAAACGTCTTGAACGGGCTAATGACGATATCCGAATTGAACTTTCAGAATTGATAAGTGAGTAATTATGATTAAGAAAACTACGATTCGGAGCACATTCATTTTGTGCCTCGCCATTTTAATATTTGTTGGCAATTATCAAGCTCAAGCCCAGGATGTTAGTGCATACCTTGGCCAAATTTCAAGTGATAAAATTAATGAAGGTGATACTATAACATTTTCTGGATCAATTTACAATTTGAACAATAGTGAAACATGGATTGTGTATGCAATGAACGCAACTTTTATTGAAATACTAGGACAATCAAGTGTTCGTGATCCTGAGAGATTTGATTTTAGTATTGGATATGAAACAAGTGGATTCCGTCTTGATGGAAATCAAATATACTCAGATAATTTCGAGGCAAAAATTGATTTAAATCCTGGAAAATATAATGTATCGATCGGATTTGCAGCTACAAGTGGTACTGTCAACTCAAGAGATGATTGGAATTATCATTATGCTTTAGTAAATCAAACAGTAGAAGTTTTTGGAACATCTCAATCAGTAAATATTGCAAGGGGAATAGGATATTTTCTATTAGCATTAACAGTTGCAATAATACTTTACTGGGTATATACAAAATTTCGTTAATTTAGGTTAGTTACTACTTATCTCGTAAAATTATTGATTCTAATTGAGTATTCATCTCGATTTTCATTATAAGAAACTGACCCTTCTATGTTAATTTTCGAATTAACTATTTCGCTCTTCTTTATCGGTGCTTCTTGTTCTCCAAGTCTCTCAATCATATCTTTTGCATCATTTGCGTTAAACCCAAATAATTTTTCTGCATGATCGTTGAAAAGAGTAACTTTTGCAGAACCAACATCATCAGAAATAATAAGAGTTAAGACCATTTTAGGTGTGATTTTAACTTCACCGTGATTATCACATTCTCCAATGTCTTCTAACTCTGAACTTCGAAATACCTTACGTGCACACTCAGAACAACTATCGTAGATTCGGAAATTATCAACTGAATCAATAATACCTGAAAATGATAATTTTGACCCAGCGGTGTTAAGCTTATCCGTGTCATCTAATGTTATAGTATCATAGACGTTTTGTGATTGAGGAGTAACGTTTTTGAATTCATCACTATCTGGTTGTTTTTCGATTTCAGAAAAGGTTTGAATAACAATTTCGGGACCATATGTACCAGAACTTGGCTTCACTTTTACACTAGATAATAATAATACATCACCTATTGCAACATTTTTTACTTTGTTAATATTTTCATCCCAAGCCGCGATACGACCATATATTCCATTTTTATCAATAACTGAGAAATTTTTTACTTGAGAAGTACTACCATCATTTCTGGTTATTTCTCGAGTATCACTTACATTTGTAATTGATATTTTTACGTTAACGCCTGATTTGGCCATTGTAATATCTGAAAATGTAATAATGGAAACATCTGAATCAAATAAATCAGCATCAACTTCATCAGTTGATATTTCAATTTTAGACCGCTCATTACAAGATAATTCTACTTCCCCACTAAAATCACTTAAAGTTGAATTGGCTTTGTGAATTCTAATGAGACAACCTTCTTCCATTGATGTTAAGTAATTTGTTGCGTCGCCCCAAAGATTTACTCTTATAGATTGAGAACTATCTTTTATCACTATGTTTGCAACTTTACCTGTACCACTATCACGATCAAAGGTTCTAATATCACTTTTGCTCACAAATTTTCCAATTACTGTTAACCCTTTCATGTCTTGTTTGATATCAGACAATGATGCAATAATAATATCTTGTATCATTTGAATTTCGTTAAACTGTGAGTGATCTACTTCTCGATCAATTGAAGAATAATCAGCATATGTTAATTCAATTTCCCCCGATTTATTCACACCTACTCTTAAATCTAAAGCTTTTATGACTTCACCTTTCTCATACTGTAAAGCAGTATCAACTAAATCATTCCAAAAGACAAGTCTCATCTTTTTACTTCCATCATCCATTAGTAAACTAGTAACTCGACCTGTTTTATCACCTTTTTGAAATTCAACTACGGTCTGCCTATCTATTATTTTTGCTACAATTGAGATACTTTTAGTTTCAGGAGTAACAGATACTAATTTGGCAAGGGCGGAGTGTTCTATTGAAGGAAAATCGGATTCAAGACTACTGGTTTCTTTATCTATTGATCCTCTAGGTGTAAGAGTAATTTCAATGGTATCTTGGTAACCAATTTTTGTATTCCCTCCGAATAGTTTCACAATATCGCCAACTTGTAATGATTTTTCTTCAACTAGTTTAGTTTTCATATCCCAAAGCGAGACACGTGCTTTTCCGGTATTATCTATAAGTTCTAAATTTCTCACTTTACCTGTGGTTTTATCCTTCCTAGAAAATTCCCTAACAGCGTAAATTCTGTTAATTTTACCAATTATTGTAATATTTGATTGTCCTGGGACAAGTTGATCCACCTTCAAAGCTTCAACAATCTTTCTTGGATTAATTGATACACCTAGATTATTTGCCACAACAAATGCAGCTCCCTCTTCGTTGACCATATTATCCATTGTCTCAATCGTTTCATTAATCATTTTAATGATGTCTTCTTCAGTATAATCAGTTTCCCGAATTATAATTGCGACAACTTCATCTTTAGATAGCATTTTACTCATTAGAACACCTTTCCTACTCTAGTAAGGAAGTTAACCTCTCTTGTTGATATTTTATCCCTAGTAATTTAAGAATAACATTACTCTCATCAAATATTCTCATTCTACATTGAGAAATATGATATCGCAGGTTTGCATCATTTGGTAATGAGTACTTATTACACATTCTATCTAGAATTATAGAAATTATTATTTAAATGAACCTAGACACTACCCTATAAGTGAATTCAGCTTATCAGGTGGAGTTATTTTTTGAGAAGTTTTTAAAAAATCAACAATAACTTTTGATAATTGCGTTTCTGATTGATTATCGCCATAATTATAACAAGTCCCATTATAAATTGACGTTTCTAAGGTCCATAAATTTTGTGTATCATTCAAATCCATATATCCAATTATATCCTCAACTCTTGAAAAATCATTTGTATAGCCATCAATGAATAAATCTAATTTATTAACTAGAATTAAAAAAGGGACTAATTTGTCTTTTCTGTATTCTAAAGCCAAGTTTAATGCATCTGCAATTTCTTCATTATTATGCGCTGTGCCATCAAAAATAAATATAATTTTGTCTGATGCTTCGATTGCTTCCTTCCAACCTTCCCAAAAATCTCTTTGTCCTCCCAAATCAAAAATTTTTAGTGCTATCTTTCCAATTTTCATTCGTTTAATGGATTTTCCCATTGTTGCCGGATGATCGACCCGTTGACTGAATCTCTCTGGAATTCCCGTTTCTAAATATTTGGTAAAAGAGGTTTTACCAACAAATGATGGTCCTAAAATACTAATTGTTTGCTTATTCCTAAGAATTGATGCAAACATGTGACTAATTAGTGAATAAGCCAAGCCTTTTTTTATTTTAGGGAATATAGGGATGGATCCATTGATTATAGGTGGTCGATTTTCTTGTAAATTTAGCGATATAGTATCCCCTAAGTATTTCCCTTTAGAATCAAAATATGCCACCCTAACATGGTCATTGTGATTCAAGTAATGGCTACCAATTCCTAATTTATTATTGCTAATTCTTTCGGCAACTTCTTTCTCAGTTATCATAATAGAATCAAATCGATGACATAAATCACATTCTAGAGTTCTAATAATCATGACGTTATTTTCATATTCCTGTGTCACCTTAATTAATTCTAAATTTACTTAATAAAGATCTTATAATCAAAAAGATTTCCTGCATTCTTATAATCAATTCAATCCCTTTTATCAGATGACATCAGATTTAGAGTTAATTTATTATACCGAATTTGCCAGAAGTATCATTGGTTTCACATTATTATTACCTGAATTAATTAGACTTAGATCTTCGTTAAACCAGAAAACAACAATTTCAATGGTTGGAATTTTAATATTCTATAATTTAATTTTTTCAACTCGAGCATGGGGAATCAAATATGACAACCCAACATTTAGACAATTTGCTCCCGCAATAAGTGCCCTGCTTTCAGCCATATTCTTAGTGACTTGGGGCGCATTGGTGATTAATATTGATAAAAGAAAGTATAACTTAGCCTTGATAACAATTATCGGGGGTATTTTTGGATTTATCTTGGGTGCAATTATCAATAACCCCTACCTAAGTATCCTCGGGATAGCCATTTTTGCATTAACAATGATCATTATCATATTCAACATGTTAATCTTTGTTTTTCAAAAATCACCGTATTTACAGGCTAGATATCGTATATTCCTTATGACACTGGCGACTATCATAATGATTACGTTTGAGGGATTGGGAGTTATCGCTATGCGAAGAAATGATTTTGACACAGCTGTATTTTTCTTTTTGTCTGAAATTATAGGAAGAATACTAATGACATTAAGTATATTTTTACCAAGAAAAGTTAAAGATTGGCTTTCCCTTATTATAAAATAATTTTCAACATAATTAAAAAAAAAACTCCCTAACTATCGGGGTTCGGATGTTTCCCGGTGTCACACTCGCTCTATGGCCGCAATGATATGCAACGTGGCA